>JANWHF010000029.1 GCA_025450555.1 Tepidisphaeraceae bacterium
AGCGGGCCTGGTGCGCGATCACAGCCATCACTTTAAGGTGGCCAGCAAGGAACTGGGCGAGCAGATTGTTTCGCGGCAATCGGTGCAGGCGCGGCTGGCCGATTCGGCGATGTGGGCTCATGCCTATTCCTGCACGCTCAGCCGGCTCGATTCGGATATCAAGAGCGGAAAGTCCGGCGCAGAATTTGAGCGCGACAAGGCGGCGGCGGTTTATTTCATGAACATGGCCGCTACGGAAATTCATCGCTGCCACCATGATCTGTTTCATAACGACGATGATTCCATGCTGGCGGCCGCCAAGGCGGCGCTGCACTGGAGCGATCAGCTCCCGAACAGCGAGTTTATCGTGCCCGAAGAATCGCCCAATGCCAAAGGCACGGGCAAGCGGCCGGTGCAGAATGGAATCAAGCAGTTTCCCGGCGACGATCGCCATAAAGGAAATGGCCATGCGGTTTCCGCTGGGAAGACGGTTTCGAATGCGAGAGGTAACGTACATTGACAACCAGCCAAGGCATGGAATGTGAATGCCTGGCGGAGGTGATCGATGCCCAAAGAAGTCGTCTATAGCGCGCAAATCGAGCGGCTGCAGATCCTCGGGCCCGACGGGTCTGTCGACGAGTCGCTGGCCCAGGGGACGCTGAGCGACGGCGACGTGAAATATCTCTATGAGCAGATGATCCTCTGCCGGGAGTTTGACGAGGCGGCTTTCAAGCTTCAGCGCTCCGGCCGCATGGGCACCTTCCCGCAGAACAAGGGGCAGGAAGCCGCCACGCTGGGCGCAGCCAAGGCGCTTCGCAAAGGCATCGATTACATCGTCCCCTACTATCGCGAGAACCCGGCCATGTTCCTGCATGGCCTGCCGATGCATTACGCCCTGCTGCACTGGATGGGCGACGAGCGCGGCAACGCCATCCCCGCCAATCTTTCGATGAGCCCAATCTGCGTCGCGATCGGCGTGCAGACGCTGCATGCGGTGGGCATTGCCTGGGCATTCAAGCGGCGCAAGGAAGACCGCGCGGTCATCTGCTTCTTTGGCGATGGCGCCACCAGCACCGGCGATTTCCACGAGGCGATGAACTTCGCTTCGATCCTGAAGGTCCCGGTGGTGTTCTGCTGCCTCAATAACCAATGGGCGATCTCGACGCCCTGTGGCCATCAGTGCGCCTCAGAAACCTTCGCGCAAAAGGCGCTCGCGTATGGCATGCCGACCATCCAGGCGGATGGGAATGATCTATTTGCGATGTACAAGGTGACCAACGATGCGATGGAGCGCGCGAGAGCGGGTGGCGGGCCGAGCTTTATCGAGGCGGTCACTTATCGATTGGGAGACCATACGACCGCCGACGACGCTCGAAGATATCGCCCTGCGGCGCAACTCGAGTCCGCGCTGAAGGTGGATCCGATCATCCGCACGCGAAAGTACCTGGAAGCAAAGAACCTGTGGGATGCAACGCAGCAGGCGGCCGCAGAAAAGAAGGCAAAGGGAATTGTGCATGATGTGATCGGCGTCGCAGAGAAGATGCCGCCGCAAAGTTCGGATGACATTTTCGATTACATGTATGCTGATCTTCCGCCCGAATTGCAGAAACAGAAGCAGACGCTTCGCACCGATTCGATCGGGATGGACCCGACGCAAGTCGGCCTGCAGCCGCCCAGGGAGCGGGACACGACCCGCGGAAAACCGATGAATGCGGAATGAGGATATGTTGTATCTTGTCCACAGCCTGGAAGGCTGTGCCACGTAGCACAGGCTTCCAGCCTGTGACATGCAGCCGCGATTGGAGCCCATCATGGCAAAGCTCGATTTAGTCGCAGCAATCAATCAGGCCCTGGCGCAGGAGATGGAAGCCGACGAGCGCGTCATGCTCCTGGGGGAAGATATTGGCGTCAACGGCGGCGTCTTCCGCGTGACCGATGGTTTGCAGAAGCGCTTCGGCCCCGATCGCGTGGTCGATTCGCCTTTGAGTGAATCGGGAATCATCGGAACATCGATCGGACTTGCGATGGCCGGCATGCGGCCGGTGCCGGAGCTGCAATTCGAGGGCTTCATGGGGCCGGCTTATGACCAGATTGTGAACCAGGCCGCGCGTTGTCGATCGCGCACGCGCGGGGCGTTCACCTGTCCGCTGACCATTCGCGTACCCGTGGGCGGCGGCATTCATGCCCCGGAATTGCACAGCGATTCGCCCGAAGTGGTTTATGTGCATACGCCGGGGTTGAAGGTGGTGATGCCTTCGCGGCCTTACGATGCGAAGGGATTGCTGATCAGCGCGATTCGGGATCCGGATCCGGTGATTTTTTTCGAGCCCAAGCGCGTCTATCGCGCGATCAAGGAAGAGGTGCCGGAGGAGTCGTATACGCTTCCGCTGGGTAAGGCGCAGGTGATTTCGGAAGGCTCCGATTTGACCATGATTTCCTGGGGCGCGATGGTGAGCGTCTGCCTGGCGGCGCTGGATCAGATGCCTGAAGAGGCCAGCGTGGAGCTGATCGATCTTCAGACGCTTAGTCCACTGGATGTGGAGACGATTACCAGGTCCGTCTGCAAGACCGGCCGGGCGGTGGTGGTACACGAGGCGCCTAAGACGGCCGGATTGGGCGCGGAGATTTCGAGCCTGATTCAGGAGCATTGCTTTCTGTCGCTCGAAGCGCCGGTCCAGCGGATCACCGGATTTGATACCTCGATGCCGTACTACAAACTGGAAAAACAGTACCTTCCTGACGAGGATCGGATTATGGCCGGCGTGCGGGATTGCCTGGCGTATTAGTACAAAGACATTTTCACCACGGAGGCACGGAGACACGGAGGCGTAGTTCTGCTGTAATGAGCGCTGCTGCAAGAGGCGTTTTTTAAGTGAAGAGATGAACGCAAATAAAAACAGGATCAATCGGCGTCCCCCGCAACGGTCCTTACTTCAGGAGAACCCGGCCTCCGTGTCTCCGTGGTGATTAAATGATTGAACCGAGGACTTCATGGTAGCGCGGCGAAGCGGAAACCCGAATGATTTTTGCCTGCCTGACCTGGGGGAGGGGCTGGAGGAGGCGGAGCTGATCGAATGGGTCGTTCACGTGGGCCAGCAGGTCGAGGAAAACGACATGCTGGCAAAAATGGAAACTGCGAAGGCACTTGTTGAAGTGCCCAGCCCGCGCGCGGGGACGATTGTGGAATTGCATGGAAAGCCGGGCGAGTCGATCAAGGTGGGCGCGCCGCTGGTGACGTTTCGAGATGAATCGGAAGCGCCGGTTGAACTGGAAGTTTCCCGCAGCACTTCGACCGGTGGGAATGGAAATAAAGCCGGGGTCGAGACCAGCGCCCCAGCCCGTGATGCTGGCACCGTCGTCGGCTCCTTGATGGAAAACGAAGAGCATGGAAAAGTTCGTGCCGCTCCGGCGGTGCGCAGGCTCGCGCGCGACCTCGGCGTCGAAATCGACACAATTCATGGCACCGGCATCGGCGGGCGGGTGACGCGCGCGGATGTGGAAGCCATCGCCGGGCAGCAGCAGCCGGCGCAGGCCATCGCAGCGCCAGCCAAACCCAAGCCTCAACCGGCTCCCGAGCCAAAGCCCGCTCAACCCATGCTTCGATCCGCTGCCGACTCGGGCGACAGCCTGCGAATTCCGTTGCGAGGCGTTCGCCGAACAATATCGGAGCGGCTTCGTCACAGCGTCAATCATGCCATCCATTACACGGTCATGGACGAAGCCGATGTGTCGGCGCTCGATGAACTTCGCCGCAAGCTGATGGCAGCCAGCAATGAAAAGATCAGCTTCCTGCCGTTTGTCGCGTTCGCGGTGTGTCGCGTGCTGGGCGGAAAGCTCGGCCAGCAGTATCGCAAGCTCAACTCAACCGTCGATGACGAGCGGCAGGAAATCGTTCAGCATCGGCCGGTGCACCTGGGCATTGCCACCGACACCGAAAATGGGCTGATGGTGCCGGTGATTCGCAATGCCGATCAGATGGGTGTGCTGGAAATCAGCCGGCACATCGCCCGCCTCGCGCAGGCCGCCCGACAGCGAACGATTCCACCCAATGAGCTGAGCGGCTCGACCTTTACCATCAGCAATTTCGGATCGCTTGGCGGACGATTTGGTACGCCGATCATCAACTATCCCGAGGCAGGGATTCTTGCCGTCGGTCGGGCGCGTGAGGGCGTGGTCGTTCGACGCGGAATGCTGGGTGTGGGCAAGCTGCTGCCCCTGAGTTTGTCGGCCGATCATCGCGTCATCGACGGCGCGACGTCCGCGACGGCTCTGGCCAAAATCATGGAACTGCTCCAGACGCCCGATGAACTGCTTCCCGCGGCCAGGCAAGATTGATCCGCGATCCTCGCACCCATGCCGATACAACCTCCTCAATCTTCCTCCGGTCGCGAGCCGCAATCGTTCCTGCAGCGGGCCATTGACCAATCGGCTGCTGCTCCGAAGAGGCCGCGATATCGGTGGAAGCTGCTGCGCGCGGGCCGATTGCTCCTGGACGGTGGATCGATGTTTGGGGTCGTGCCCAAGGCGCTGTGGGGCCGAAATATTCAAAGCGATGCCCAGGGGCGTATTACGCTGGGCCACAATTGTCTCCTGCTGGAGGCGGTTGATCCAAAGAGCGCGGGCATTCGCAATGCAGTCATCGAAGTGGGTAGCGGCGATCCATTGAAATATGACGAAAAATTCCGCCAGATCTTCGGCCTCGGTGATGAGTGGATCATAACCGCCCTGCGCGATGCCGGGACAAGCTGCGACGAGATCGATCACGTCATCGTCACACATCTTCATTTCGATCACGCAGGCGGACTGACTCGCCGCGCCCAGCCCGGCGAGCTTGCCGACTGGATTGGCCCCGGTGGCCTTGGCGTGAAGCTGACTTTTCCAAAGGCCACGCTCTGGGCGGACAGCCGGGAATGGGATGACGCGATCGCCAATCGCTCGGTGATGACGCGCACGTATCTTCGCGAGCATCTGGAGCCGATCCGGGAGCGATTGAGTTTCATTGAATCCCCGCCACCCTTTGCCGCGGGCCATCTTCCACAGCGGGATGAGTTGCCCACCACGCGCGTGCTCGATCGTCAAACGGAATTTCTGCCCGGCCTGTTCGCATTCAACGTGCCGGGCCATACGTGGGGACAGCAGGCCATCAGCTTCACCGACGATCGCGGCCAAACAGTCGTCTTCGTCCCGGATTTGATTCCCACGGCTCATCACGTCGGGTCGGCCTACAACATGGCCTACGATGTGGAGCCGTTTATCAGCACCGTCAGCCGGCATTGGTTTCTGGAAGAGGCGTCGGCGGGAAACTGGGTGCTGGTGCTGGATCATGAGCCTGGCCATGCAGTCTTTCGCGCGAGGGCCGATGCCAAGGGATGGTACGAATTGGTCCCGGAGCAAATGCAATGACGCGAGCCGCAAAGAAAAATGGTTCACCGCAGACGCACGATGAACTCGCGACCCTGCGCTCCACCACCGAGCAGGTGATGTCCGAGGAAACGCACCTTCGCGAAGGCGGCGGCGAAGCGGGTCATGCCCGTCAGCGCAAACTCGGGCGGCTATCGGTTCGCCAGCGCATCGATCACCTGATCGATCATCCGTCAAGCTTCCTTGAAATTGGTCTCTGGTCGGCCTGGAAGATGTACCCGCAAGCCGGAGCCGTGCCAGCAGCCGGCGTGGTCATTGGTGTCGGAACAATCTCCGGCCGGCGGTGCATGATCGTGGCCAATGACGCGACGGTAAAAGCCGGGGCGTTTTTCCCTGCGACGTGCAAGAAGGTTCTGCGGGCGCAGAAGATCGCCGCGCGCTGCAATCTGCCGCTGGTTTATTTGGTTGATTCGGCCGGGGTTTATCTGCCGATGCAGGATGAAATTTTTCCCGATGAAGATGACTTTGGCCGGATTTTCCGCAATAACGCCGTCCTCTCGGCCATGGGCGTGCCACAATACGCGGCCATCATGGGCAATTGCGTGGCCGGCGGGGCATATCTCCCGGTGTTGTGCGACAAGCTGCTCATGACCTCCGGCAGCGAACTGTATCTGGCCGGCCCCGCGCTGGTGAAAGCAGCGACCGGGCAGGTCGTCGATGCCGAAGAACTGGGTGGCGCGACCATGCACGCCCGTATCAGCGGGACGATCGACTTCGAGGAGCCCAGCGACGAAGCCTGCCTCGAGCGGTTGCGATCGCTGGTTGATCTGCTGCCTGCGGAAACGCAAAGTGTCACATCCGCCCTGACCGCTCGCGATCCGCAGGACCTTTATGATCTAGTCAGCCACGATGGACGCACACCTTATGACATGCGCGATGTTTTGGCCTGCATCGTCGATGTTTCTTCGATGTCTGAATACAAGGCCGAGTATGGAAAATCACTGATCTGCGCCTATGCCGCCGTTGGCGGGCAGAAGGTCGGCATCGTCGCGAACCAACGCCACCCCATTAAATCAGCACAAGGCCAACTGCAGATTGGCGGCGTGATTTACGATGACAGCGCAGACAAAGCCGCGCGATTCGTCATGGATTGCAACCAGACCGGCCTGCCGATCCTGTTTTTCCAGGATGTGCTGGGCTTCATGGTTGGGCGCGAGGCCGAGCAGCATGGCATCATTCGCAGCGGCGCGAAGCTCGTGAACGCGGTCAGCAACTCCACCGTTCCAAAAATCACCGTCATCGTCGGCGGGTCATTTGGGGCGGGGAATTATGCCTTGTGTGGCAAGGCCTTCGATCCGGTTTTCATTTTCGCATGGCCCAGCGCGCGCTATGCGGTGATGGGAGCTGAGCAGGCAACCGGTACGCTGGTCACTCTTCGCCAGCGGCAGGCGGAGCGCGAAGGTACTAAGTTTTCCGATGAAGAGCTCGACAAGCTTCGCCAGCGAACGATCGCGGACTATCAATCACAGACTGACATCCGCTACGGCGCCGCGCGCGGCTGGGTGGATGCCATCATCGAGCCGCACACGACCCGGCAAGTGCTGATGGATGCCCTGGCCGTCGCAACTCGGCCGGCTCCCAAGGGTGGGTTACGCATGGGGGTCTTGCAAGTCTAAGCCTCACGTCCGATCGGAAGGAGCAGTCATGATCGAATTAGGAGGCGCCAATTAGCAGCATGGAGACGATTCGCATCGGCAACGCATCGGCCTTCTGGGGCGATTCCAATGACGCCCCGGCAAGCCTCGTCGAGCTGGCGCCAGATCTGGATTACCTCACGCTCGATTACCTGGCCGAAGTCTCGATGTCGATCCTGGCCAAGCAGCGCGAGCGCGATCCAGCGGCTGGTTATGCGCGAGATTTTGTCGGAGTTGTTACATCGCTGGCGCGATTCTGGAAGGACGGTCGAAAGCTTCGCGTCGTGACCAATGCCGGCGGCTTGAACCCGGCTGGCTGCGCCGAGGCTTGTGCTCAAGTCCTGCGAAGTGCTGGCTGCCGAAATCTGCGCATCGGCATTGTCAGCGGCGATGATGTGCTGCCGGAGATTCAAGGAGCATTTGCAGCCGATCTCCATACGCGCGAGTTCGCCCACATGGAGAGTGGCGCGCCGATCGAAACGATCCGCGAGTCGTTGGTAACGGCTAACGCCTACATCGGCGCGGCTCCTATGGTCGAGGCTATCGCAAAGGGCGCTGACCTTGTCATTAGCGGGCGAGTGGCCGATCCGAGTCTCACGGTTGCCCCATGTGTGGCTCACTTTGGTTGGAAACCAGGTGATTTCGCGCGTCTTGCCGGCGCGACCGTGGCTGGCCACCTGATTGAATGCGGCACCCAAGTCACCGGCGGCATCAGTACCGATTGGCTGGATCTCGACACTCGCAACATCGGCTACCCGATCGTTGAAGTTTCCGCCGACGGCTCCTGCGTCGTCACCAAACCCCAGAACACCGGCGGTCGCGTCAGCGAACAAAGCGTTAAAGAGCAGTTGGTATACGAGCTGGGTGATCCAAGCCGGTATCTCAGCCCCGATGCGACCGTGTCATTCCTCACGCTCAACGTTGAAGACCAGGGCAACAATCGCGTTCGCGTCTCCGGCGCGACCGGCGGCCCACCACCCGAGCAATACAAAGTGAGCGCGACCTATCGAGCCGGCTACCGCGCTGCGGGAATGCTGACGATTGTCGGACGCGATGCGGTGGAGAAGGCGCGCCGATGTGGCCAGATGGTTCTCGGACGTTTGCGTGCTGCCGGCAGTGAGCCGCAGCGCTATCACGTCGAATGCCTCGGCAGCGGCGATGCGATTGGCCAAGTCGCTCAAAGCAATTGCGAGGCCCTGCTGGAAACGGTGCTTCGCATCAGCGTGTTCGACCCGCGCAAAGAGATCGTCGAACGATTTACACGGGAGATCGCGCCGCTGGTCACCAGCGGCGCGCAGGGAACCACCGGCTATGCCGAGGGGCGGCCGCCGGTGCGGGAAGTCTTTGGCTATTGGCCGACGCTGATTCCGCGAGCGAGGGTTAAGCCGCAGGTTCAGCTCATTGAGGTATGACCATGCCCGCGATCCGTTTGGGAGATATTGCTTATGCACGCAGCGGCGATAAAGGCGCGGGAGCGAACATCGGAGTCATCGCCCGCGAGCCGCGCGGCTACGAGATTCTGGAAAAACATTTGACGGCCGACTTGGTCGAACGATATTTCGCGCCCCTTCAGCCCGGCAAAGTGATCCGATACGAGCTGCCCAACCTGGGCGCCCTGAATTTCATTCTCCCGCACATCCTCGACGGCGGCGGCAGCGTTTCCCTTCGCACCGACGCCCAAGGCAAGGCCCTCGGACAAGCCATTCTCGAATTGCGTTTGGAAATTGACGCTAACGCCACGACATAAAGGAGCGCTCCCCCGCCAAGTTTAGCCGCGACGCGAAGCGGAGCGCTTTGCACGAGCGATCGGAGAAGCGCTCCGCTTCGCGTCGCGGCTAACCTGTGCGATCAAGGGGGCTATCGATTCGGGGCTTGTGCATTTTCCCCGGCAAAATGCAGCATTTCGAGAATTCGCCCACGAAGCTCCAGGAATTCGGAGCTGTTTCGCTGCCGGGGGCGAGGCTGATTTATCTCGATGATACGTTCGATGCGCCCGGGGCGAGGGGTCATCATGACGATCCGATCGCTCATGTAGATGGCTTCGTCGATATCGTGGGTCACCAGCAGCATGGTCGTCCCACGATTCTGCCAGAGCCGAAGTACTTCATCCTGCATGCGCATGCGCGTGAAGGCATCGAGCGCGCCCAATGGCTCATCGAGAAGCAGCACCCGCGGATGATTCACCAGCGCCCGCGCCAAAGCAACGCGCTGCGCCATGCCGCCCGAGAGCTGGTGGGGGAATGCGTTTGCAAAGGATTCGAGCCCCACAAGGCGCATGAAATCATCGACGTCATGCCGCTTCTCGCGAAGCACATTGCGCGCGGCTAACCCTGATTCGATATTCCGCCGAACCGTCAGCCAGGGAAAAAGATTGGGGTCCTGGAAGACCAGCCCGCGCTCGGCACTGGGACCGCTAATCGGATTAGCCCCGATGCGCAATTCCCCCGAGCTGGGCGCATCCAGACCCGCAATCAACCGAAGCAACGTCGATTTTCCGCAACCGCTGGGGCCAACGAGCGAAACCAGTTCGCCCGCGGCAATCGAAAGAGATACGTCCGATAGAGCCGCGACATGCGTCCCGTCGGCCGACACGTGTACTTTGCTGACGTTGCGGACCAGCAGCGATGAGGCCTTGGTCTGCAAATCATCCGCGGCAGTCGCCCCTACCATTTGATGACCCCCTTCTGCCAGACCAGCACGCGATCGCGCAGCTTAAAGAGCAGCGTCATCAGCCCCGAGAAGAAAAAGGCCATGATGACGATGACCGCATAAACTTTCCCATAGTCGGCCCACTGCTGCGCCCAGGCCAGGTACCAACCCAGGCCCGACCGAACGCCGACTGTCTCAGCGACGATCAGCGTCAGGAATGAAGCGCCCAGCCCCATGAACAGCCCGATGAAGATGCTCGGCATCGCCGCCGGAATGGCGACGCGGAAAATCAGAAACACTCGACCAGCACCCAGCGTCCGCGCGACATCCAGGTACGAAACACGGACGTTGGCAATCCCAGAAGCGGTCAGCATCGTCACCGGAAACCAGACCGCCAGCGCGATCAGGCTCGTCCCCGAGATGAATGCCGTCGGAAAAAGCATCAGGGCCAGAGGTACCAAAGCCGTGGCGGGAATCGGACCCAGCACTTTCAGGACCGGCATGCCCCAGTACCGAAATCGAATCGACCAGCCGATGAGAACGCCGCAGAAAACGCCCAGGCTTGCGCCCACCATAAAACCCACGGACAGCAGCAGCAAGGAGTACCCCGTGCAGGTGGCGAGCATCCGCCAATTATCCACGAGGTTTTGAATCACCAGGTCCGGCCCGGGAAAGTATGGCAGCGGCATCAGCGCCAGCTTAAGCGTGATTAAATCCCAGAACCCCAGCAATAGCACGAATGCTGCAAGTAATGGCGCCTTGGGCGCAAACCAGGTCCTCACCGGTGCCAATGCGAGTTGGAGCAACAAGGCGATCAGACTCAGACCAAGCGTGATCTCAAGCAGCAACGGATACAGATGGCTCGGGAGCGTCGTCTGATGGCTGGGTAATCGGTCGACGGCCAGCGCGACGGACGTTGCAATGAACGGTGCGGCAGCGGTGAGGATGGCGCGGGGTCCAGGCGACCGTCGCGGAGCCGCAGCCTTAGCCGGCGGGCTCATGACAAACGAGGTTGAAATCCCTTCCATCGACATCGCTAATCCCCGATGCAGCATTTGGCGCAGCAGGCCTTTTTCCCGGCCATCATGGCCGCCACCGCAACGGGATCGGTTGCTGGCTCCGGCTCGCCGGGCACTTTTTCAACCGTCAGCGTTTTGAGCCATTCGTCGTCCACGCCCGGCAGCGCCTGCCAGCCTCGCTGTGCCAGCGCAGCGGGATCGGTTGAGGCGCTGAGCATGCCGGCCTTCTTCATTTCGATTGCTTGAAGCGCGATGCTGCGCTCGCAGGTGGAGACGCCGGGAACGTAGTGCAGCAATGCGAGCGCGGTCGCGTTTAATTCAGGAGTGGCGGCAAGGTACTTTTTTTCAGCCGAGAGCTTCGCGGCAGCCATGGGATTCACACCGACCCATTTCGCACCCTTCAAAAGCGCTCGCGTCACTTTGGCCGCTGCCACAGGATCATGACTCGCCAGGTCCTTGCTGACGACGACGGCACAGCAGTATTCATCTTTGAATGGATCATCCTTGGACTGGTCGGCGATGGTACGAACGGTGCCATGCGAGAGCAGCAGCGATCCGATCGGCTCGGAGTCGGCAATCGCATCCACCTGCCCGCGCTCCATCGCCAGCTCGGTTGAGTCTGCGGGAAACACCACCCACGTGACGTCTTTGTTCACATCCATCCCATGGGCTGCCAGCACGCGATAGGCGAAAATCATTGGCGGGCTGCCCATCGTCGAGACGGCAATTCGCTTGCCCTTCAAATCCTCGACGCTCTTGATATTCGATTTGCCCCACGCCTGGATTCGCAGGCAGCCGTGATGGATGCCGCCGGTCATCTTCACTTCCAGCCCCTGCTCGATAGGCTTGAGCAGATAGGGGACCAAGGTATGTGTCGCGTCAAATCGGCCGAAGCTCAGCCCCTGAAGCAGCGAATCCCAACTTGTCTTGACCAGCTCGACGTCCAGGCCCTCTTCCTTGAAATAGCCATTTTCGTACGCTGCAAAAATCGGCGCTTCGCAGGTGAGGCCGATGTAACAGACCTTCAGCTTTCGCTCTCGCTTGGAAGCCAGCAGATGCTTGCTGCAACTGCCGGAGCCCAGCAGCGCGCAGCTCAGGAGGGCGAGAATCAGCGGCTTGATGAATTTCATTCTCGGCCGCTCCTACCACTCGCTCCCCTGCGCTTCGTGCGGCTGGCGCGCTTTGCGCAGCAGCTCGATCAGCAATTTCATCTCCTGCACTTCGAGATGACCCAGTTGACGCTGGTGGCAATCGCGCACTTCCTCACCGATCTGTTCGAGTAACTTGATTCCGGCCGGCGTGATTCCGACCAAAACGACCCGCCGGTTATCTGCCGGGCGATGGCGCTCCACCCAGCCGCGATCGACGAGCTTGTCGAGAAGGCGGGTGATGTCGGGAGCGCGGGAAACCAGCCGGCTCCCCAGGCTCAGCGTCGGCACCTTCTCCGGATGCGCCGCCCGCAGCAGACGAAGGGCGTTGTATTGCTGCGCGGTCAGCCCATGTCGGCCAAACAGCTCATCTTCCAACATGCGAAGCCGGTCATAAGTCCGCCAGAGGGAAAGAAATACCTCCTGCTGAGGCGAGTCAAACCGCCTGCGAACGGCGCGCGAGACTGACGAGGCGGTTGTCGAAACCATGCTTGCATAATACATGTTCAAACAAGTCTTGTCCAGACGATTCTTTATGGATCAGCCCGTCCGATAACGGTTGGAAAAAAACCCCGATTCGACAAGATCAACATGAAGCCCAAATGGTGGATAAGCAAAGATGCGGTGGTCAAACGATCTGCTTGGCGCTCAATTAATCGGTCCGTTAGAATCCTTTGCGACGACGAAACCGGTTGTTCAGCATGATGTACTCCAGGCGCGGATTTTTGGGCTTGGGACTGGCTCTGCTCTTACCGACGGCAGGCCGCGCCGCTCCTTCCACTCCATCGCGGAACGTCAGCAATTTGACCCCCTCGATGAAGGTCTACCCCTCGCGCTATTACATCATTCACAGCGACCTCGATCGCGATGATGTGAAAGAGGCCATCATTCGCATGAATAAGATGGCCGAGGAATATCACCAGCGCACGCTGGGTTTCTCCGGCGAGGTCCGCGATCGCCTGCCCTTTTACCTCTTCCGCAATAAGGACGACTACTACGCCTCGGGTGGCCTCCCCGGATCGGCCGGCGTCTTCCGCGGGAAAGATCTTCTGGCCCTGGCCGGCGACCATCCCGACCCCTACACCTGGCATGTCGTCCAGCACGAAGGCTTCCACCAGTTTGCCGCCGCGGTGATTCGCGGCCACCTGCCGCCCTGGCTCAATGAAGGCATCGCCGAATACTTTGGCGAGAGCCTCTTCACCGGCGACGGATTTATCAGCGGCATCATCCCCCCCGGCCGGCTCAAGCGCGTGCAGGCCCAGATCCGCGATAACAAATTCCGCTCGATCGCGCAGATGATGCAACTCTCACAAGATGCGTGGAACTCCAAGCTCACCGGCGCAAACTACGACCAGGCCTGGTCGATGGTCCATTTCCTGGCCCATGGCGAAAACGGTAAGTACCAGCAGCCCTTCGTCGGCTTCATGCAGGCATTGGGGCGCGGCATCCCCTTCAACAACGCCTGGCGTCGTACCTTCGGCGACGTCAACGGCTTCGAAGATCATTGGCGCGACTACTGGCTGGGCCTCGATCCCGATCCCACCGCCGATTTATATGCCCAGGCCACCACCGCCACGCTCACCAGCTTTTTCGCCCGTGCCGTCGAGCAGCGCCAGCATTTTTCCAGCTTCGATGAATTCCTCCAGCAAGCCTCGGACGGCAAGATCAAGACCGGCGAATCGGAAGATGATTGGCTGCCGCCTGATCTGCTCGCACATGCCGTCGAGTCGGTCAATAAGGTGAAAGCCACCGGCGCCCTCCACCCCGAAGGCCTGCACGGCCCGCAGCTCACCCTGACGCTTTCCAGCGGAATGAATTTGGTCGGCACCGCGCTGGTACGTTACGGACATGTCACCAAGGTATCAGTCGATGCCGATGACACCGCCGAATCAGTCGCCAAGGCCCGGCAGTTGATCGATGAGGGTAAGAAGCCGCAGGCGCGGACGGTTCTGATGGATGCCCTAAAGGCCCATCCCAATTCCCCGGCAGCGAAGGATGCCAGGGATCTGATCAAGCAAACGCGGTAGCTCCCCATGTAGCACAGCCGCCCTCGGCTGTGTTCGACCGAAGGTCGAAGGCTCCTCATGACGGAACACAGCCGAGGGCGGCTGTGCTACATCAATGCATTGACGGACTCCACAGGATTCTTACGCTGACCAAAGTGGGTTGATGCAGGGCCGCGTGGAGCAATTTATCAATGAGCCACCTTCGATGCGCCCTCCTGGCTGCCGCGGTTCTCGCGCTTGGCAAAACCATCTCCCTCGCCGACGCCCCGGCAACCCAGCCGGACAAATCCCAATATTCGCTCTTTCATCCGACGCCGGCGGATCAGATGCGGGGGATGGATACGGATCGGCCCAACATTACCAATACGCCGCACACGATTGACGCGGGGCATCTTCAGCTTGAGACGGGCTTGATCGACTATTCCTATTTCCGCCAGCATGCGGCGGGAGCCAGCGCGCGAAACGATGACTTCTCATTCGGCCAGTTCAATTTCCGCCTGGGTGTGCTGAATAATCTGGAGCTCAATGCCGCTTTCGATGCGCTGGATCTGGACCGCACGCGCGGCGGCAATCCTTCCAAATCCTCCACCGCCGCCAGCTTCGGCGACACCGTCTTCGGCGGAAAGCTCAACCTCTGGGGCAATGAAACCGGCGACGACGCGTGGGAATCGGCCCTGGCGATTCAGCCGCAACTGAAGTTTCCCACCGCGCGCTATTCGGTCGGCAACGGCCGGTTTGAAGGCTCCGTTGCCGCGCCGTTTCTGTTGAACCTGCCCAGGGGGTTCCACTTCAGTTACCAGCCCGGCCTCCTCTACGAGCGCAACACCAAAAACACCGGCTACGTCGCCGGTTTTG
>JANWHF010000030.1 GCA_025450555.1 Tepidisphaeraceae bacterium
GCACGTTCGTCACGGTTGTCGCCTATCTGCCGCTGCTCTTGGTGGGCGGTTTGGCCAAGCTGTTTTTCGTTCCATTTGCTTTGGCGATGACGATCAGCCTGACCGCTTCGCTGCTGGTGTCGCTGACGCTGATTCCTGTTGTTCTGACCTACAGCCGGCCGAAGGATCGCAGGCGCCAGCCCGTAGGGGCGACGTTTCTTGATTGGCTGCGGCGTCATAACGAGCGGCTGCTGAACGTCTCGATTCGGCATCCGCGGTGGATGTTGATCGCCAGCGTCGTGCTGTTTGGCGCAGGGATCGCCGCCATGGTTCTAGTGAATGTCAATTTCCTTCCGCTGCCAAATGAAGGCGTGCTTCTGGAGAGTTTTACGCTGCCGCCGGGATCATCGCTAACCCAAACGCAGGAATCCGCAGCGAGGATGACATCGCAGTTACTTGCCGATTCGGATGTCGCGCATGTCTACGTCCGCATCGGCTCAGCCAGTGGAACGGCTTACACGGAAGCGAGTTCCGAGGGCGAATTGCAGATCATTCTCAAGCCGGGCGCGGGCGAGAAGAGCCTCGATTCCATTTCGAGTCGGCTGCTGACCGAAGGCCACGTTGATGCAACGCAGCAGAACATCAATACGCCAACGCTCGAACGCCTGGGTGAAAGTCTCTTGGGGCTTCCGCAGCCGTTTGTTGCGCGTGTTTCCGGTCCGGACATGAGCCAATTGCGTACGTTGTCCGATCAGGTCGCACAACGCTTGAAGAAGCTGCCCGCCCTGTCTGATGTCTATAACAACGATGCCTACCCGGTGACGGTGTTGCGCATCGAACCGATCAACGATCGTCTCGCAACCTACGGCGCAACGCCAGTCTCAATCGGAGAACAGATCCAGCCTCTCCTGGCAGGCCAGGTTGTGGCGACGGTTCCGCAGGGCGATTCTCCGCTGCTGATTTACGTTCGCCTGCCGACGGCGCCGGATTTGGGGCTGGGTGGAGTCCGCAAACTCCTCGTTCGCACCGAAAAGGGAACAACGCCGCTTGGGCAACTCTGCGATGTGAAGCTCGTTGCGACGCCAAACCGGATTCGCCATGTTGAGGGGCTCCGGTCGATCGAGATTATGGCTACACCAACTGGACCCTTGGGCAGCACGGTGAGGGCTGCCAAGAATGCGATCAATGATTTGCATTTGCCGCAGGGGTACCAAGTTTCCTTTGGCGGTCTGCTGGAGCAGCTCGAGTCCACGGCAGTCGCAACGGGGTTGGCAATCATCGCCGCCATAGTGATGGTCATCGCCATCCTGCTTTTGCAATTTCAGAAGATGGCCATCGTCTGGCTGGTCCTTCTTCAGGTTCCGCTGGCGTTTACCGGCGGCATGCTCGCGATGGGCCTGAGCGGGGTTGGACTCAACGCGATCGGATTGGTTGGCTTCGTGACTCTGATTGGCATCGGCCTGAATCACGACATCGTTCTGCTCGACCGGGCGCGGCGCAATCAAGCGGCGGGAATGGACGTCGAATCCGCGATTCGCGAGGCGGTGCATGTCCGGTTTCGCCCGATCGTCATGACGACTCTGACCGCCATGCTCGGCATGCTGCCCACTGCTTTGGGATGGGGACGCGGGGCGGCGCCGGAGCAGGGATTGGCATTAGTCACGCTCGGCGGAGTGCTTTGGAGCGCTGCCTTGAGCACCAACCTCGTGCCGGCGCTTTATGCTCGCTTTTATCGGGATCGCAAATGAGCAGGTCATTTTCATTGGTGGCAGCCTTGGTCTTTGCATTAAGCGGATGCAAAAGCTATTCGCCAAAGCCGCTGACAAGCGATGCCGTGAATGCCCGGCTAAAAGTACCGTCCAACGATGCTTTGCGAGAGCAAGCTTCGCGGATTGATCATCCGCTGCTCAAGCCGACAGAGTTTACAAGTTTCAATAAGCTCACGCCCGACCAGGCGGCAGTCCTTGCCGTGTTACTGAATCCTTCACTCCGGGCGATTCGCGACGAACATAACAGTGCCGAGGCTCAGGTGCTGACGGCAGGCATCCTGCCCAATCCGCAGCTCTCATTTGGCGAAGACTTTCCCTACGGAGGAAGCTCCGACGCCAAAACGATCAATGCGTACACGTTGGGCCTGAGTTGGGACGTCACGCAACTGATCACGCGCGATGCCCGCATGCGTGCGGCCAAGGCGAAGTCCGCATCGGTCAATCTGGATATCGCATGGCAGGAGTGGCAGATCGCACAAGCCGCCAAGACCGCGGTCTACGATCTGGCGGCGTTGCAGAAGCAACTGCAACTGGCCGAAGACATCAAAGCTCGAATGGACGAAAACCTCCGGCTCACGCGCGCGGGGGCAAAGAGCGGCGCAAAGACGACGTTGGATGTCGCGGCTGCCGAGGCTGCGGATCAGGATGCTTACATTACTGTTGCCAGCGCTTCGCGCGATGTGGAACACCAAAAGCTGCTGCTGAATCGAGCTCTTGGATTGCCTGCTGAAACTGATGTCCAAATTGAGGCAATCGACCTGTCGACCCGGCTGAATCTACCCGACAGGCGGGAACTGCTGGAAAAGTTGGAAGCTCGGCGGCTCGACCTCCTGGCGCTTCGGCGAGGCTACGAAAGCCAGGAACAAACGCTCCGCGCCCAAGTCCTGGCACAATTTCCCAAAATTGGTCTGGGCTTCAACAAGGATCGGGATGCCGAGAATATCGAAACGCTTGGATTCGGCGTCACGGTGGATATCCCTCTGTTCGACCGCAATCAGGGAGCCATCACTACCGAAACCGCCACTCGCCAGCGGTTGTTCGACGAGTATGTCAATCGCGTTTTCCAGGCGAGGTCTGATGTTGCTGCGGCATTTTCAGAGATTGCCCAAATCGAAACTGAGTTGTCGGCGGAGATGAACGCGGTTGAAAGTCTCAAAAAGCTCGTCGAGACTTATCGGATTGCCCGTGAATCAGGTTATGTCGACGCGCTCAGCTACTACTCCGCCATCGGAAATCTCGAGCAAAAGCAGATCAACGTGCTGAAGCTTCAAAGGGATTTGATCGACAATCGAATTGCGCTGGAGATCGCTGCCGGCCGTTATCTGCCCGACACGATCCCGTAATCAACTGGCCTTCGCGCGTTGTTCTACATCGATCGGAATGACAAGTGTGAAGCGAGATCCGGTGCCAGCTTCGCTCTGCACTTCGATCGTGCCGCCGTGCAATCCTGCGATGCTTTTGACGATCGCCAGCCCCAGGCCCAGTCCACCGGTGTTTTTCGATCGGGAAGGATCAACGCGATGGAATCGCTCGAAAATATGGGGCAAATGATCGGCAGGAATCCCCCGACCCGTATCGGCTACTTCGATGCGGACTCGCCCATCGAGACGCTGCGCGGACAGCTTTACAATACCCTCGTCAGGCGTGTGAGCCAGGGCGTTGTCGATTAAGTTTCCGATTGCCCTTTGAAGGAGCAGCCGATCGACCTGGGCCTCAACCGCCTTCGCGGTGTCGAGCTGAATCGTTACGCCGGCTTCGCTCCCAGCAGCTTCGTAAAACTCCTGCATCTTTTTGAGTTCATCGACGACATTCACCGCTTGGCGATTGATCTGCGTTTGCGGGTTTTCGGCCCGCGCGAGAAATAGCAGGTTGTCGATGAGCCGCGACAATCGCTGACATTCATCCAGCGAGGCGGCAAGGAGCCGATTTCTTTCCGCTTCCGGTTGCGATGAGTTCAGCGACACTTCCACCAGTCCTCGCACGTTATTGATCGGCGTCCGTAATTCGTGTGCGATGTCGGCCGAGAATCGGGAGAGGCGCGTGAAGGCATCTTCAAGCTGTTGCAACATCACATTGAAGGCGGATGCGAGTGCCGAAAGCTCTGCCGGAAAACCGCCTGGCGCGATTCGCTCATTGAGCGTGGCCGAGCCGATGTGTCGCACTGTCTCGGCCATACGCGAAATCGGTCTAAGGCCGCGTCGGGCAATCAAGTACCCGCCCAAGGCACACGCAACCAATCCAAGACTGAGTTCGGCAATAAGACCCGTACGATAATTCGAGAGGAGTCGGGCTTCAGCGCTGCGATCCAAGCCGACTTGAACCACAAGTGAATCCTGCGGCGCGCCTTCGGAAGAAACCGTTTGGGAAAGCACCCGAAATGCTCTGCCATCGGGCAACGTCATGTCTACAAACCGATCCGGACCCGCGCCGAACTTCGTCGGCTCGGGAAATACGCTGGTAGGCAGAATCGCCGACATCCCTTTGCTTTCAACCAGGACATGACTGTCCGCACGCAACACCCTGAGAACCACCGGCGAGGAAACCTGCAACTCGGCTTCCTGTTGCAAGTCGTCACGAAATTCAGCCGAATTGACTGGCGATTTGCGCGCCAACGCATCGATGACCTCGACCTTTTCCGTCAATGATTCGTTGTCTTCCCGGTCCAGATTGAACGCCAGCGCGAAGTAGGGAAATGCGATCGCGGCCAGCAGGAGCATGAATGCGGCGATGGCAAATGCGGCGGCCAGCCGAAGCGCCAAACTCGCCGGCCGCTTTTGCGGGGGCGGCGCGATCTTGTCAGCCTCGGTCTTCGAGGACATAGCCCGCTCCCCATACGGTGTGGATCAATTTGCGATCGAACGGGTCATCCAATTGTTTGCGAAGCCGCCGGACATGCACATCCACAACATTGGAGTCGCTGTCAAAATTCATATCCCAGACCTGCTCGGCAATGAACGTGCGGGAGAGGACCTCGCCGGTCCGGCGGGCCAAAAGTGCCAGAAGCGCAAATTCCTTAGGACGCAGTTCGAGACGCTGCCCGCTGCGCGTCGCCCGGTGACGCACAAGATCTACTTCCAGGTCGGACACTCGTAGTAAATCCTGTTGCGGCTTTGTCGATCGACGAAGAATCGTGCGGATTCGAGCCAGCAGTTCCGAAAACGCGAAAGGTTTGACCAGGTAATCGTCCGCGCCCAATTCCAATCCTTTGACGCGGTCCTCGACCGTGTCCCGTGCCGTCAGAAACAGCACCGGCATCTGTTTCCCACGAACGCGAAGCTCCCGGAGCACGCTCCATCCGTCCCGGCCGGGGAGCATCACATCCAGGATCACCAGGTCATATTGTCTCGCGTCCGCCAGATTCAGTGCATTCTCGCCACCTTCAGCGACATCGACGACAAAGCCGCTCTCGGTCAGGCCTTTTTGCAGATACAGAATGGTGTTCTGGTCATCTTCGACCAGCAAGAGTTTCATACCGGCTCAATGTATCGGCGACCGTAGCACCGGTCGAGTTACGGCACGGATTTGCAAAATTCAACTTTCCGATCCTCATCAGATTTGCATCGATGACCCGCAAATCGATGGGAAAGCAACGGGGCGACATATGCGCAAATGGATCCTGCGACTCCACCTTTACCGCGGCCTGGTCTGTTCGAGCTATCTGCTGATATTTGGAATCAGCTCGCTGCTGTACAACCATCGCCTCGCGTTTGCTGAACCGGGCGACAAGACGATCACGTGGGAACGAAACGTGACGCCGGCGAAGTGGGCCGATGATGCGGCAGAGGCGAAGGCGGTTCATGACCAGCTGGGCCTGATCGGCTGGGCATACAACGAACATCGAGAGAAGAACGGCGATCTGCGATTCACCGCCTCTCGGCCCGGTAAGACGTATCGCAGATCCCCCTTTCCAGCCCAGCAGGCCGATCGTCGACCGCCATCTGGCAAAAAATGACCCCCGGCCACGTATCCGATGACCGGGGGCGCATAGTTGCGCGTGCCTGCGACATGCCCGTCTTGTACGTTTAACCCTTAGCTGAATCTCATGCGGCATGTCCTGCCATTGGACGATCCCGTCGTCGAAAGACGGGAGCCCGAATTGAACGGGCATCTACCGCAAAAGCCTTGGGACTTGACCGGGCAATCCGCGCTTGTGCTCAGCCTTGAGCGATAGTCTGTTACTGACACTACCCATCGCCTTACGGCGACCCGTCTACCAATTCCAGCACCTCCGCAGAAAACGAGCCAATGCGGAGGGGTGGATTCGAACCACCACGGGAGTTTGTGTGAGCCTGAGACATAAGCCTAAGACTGCGCTCAAAAAGAGAATCGTTACTTGCCGAACACGAAGGTCAGCACTTGTCCTGCAATGTGCATTTGCTTGACGTCCGCGCTGTTGGCCTCCTCTCGCGCGATCTTCACCGCCTCTTGAAGTTTGTGGATGCGGTCCTGCATCGAACGCTTTTCCGTCGCTGACAGAACCGACGCGAATTTCGTCGTCGTCCAGTGGCCAGCGGTAATGTCTTCGGTGACAAGTTGAGTCTGGGCCGGATGCTCTTTTGTTGCGTCGTAAAGAACAATCGGTTTTTGCACTTTTTTCGTTCTGATGGTTTTCGTCGGTTCGGTGACGTATTCGCCGGTCTGTCCGTTGTGCGTCCACCGTTCAGCCGGATCGAGCGTCGGAAGATTGCCGACAAATGTATTGAGGTCGTTCAGTTGCTTCTCAAGGTAGAGGAGCACCGTCACTGGAACGGCCTTGAGGATTGTTTCGCCGTCGACGACCACGTCACTCTTGGCGGCGGTATTGCCCCATTCCTGAGTCGCCACAGCATCCATGATTTCTGTCCATATCGTGCGGGCCTCCTTGAGGATCTCGCCGATATGTTTTTGCGGATATTTGGACTCAGCGGGCAACTGCTCGCCATTTTCCTCGACGGGCTGATATTGGCGGCTCAAGCCGTGAAACAGGTCACCCTTTTGAATGGCCTTGTTCAATTCGCCCAATTCCTTCTCGACACGGGTTTTCTTGCCCGCGACCACTGCCACGATCTGATTGAGTTTGGGCATGTTGCCCCCTTCTCTTCGATAGGCGCTGGCGCTCAAATTAAAATGATCGAGGCGGCTCAGCATCATGCGACGCCAGATGTTATTTATAATAGGCCGGCATTTGAGATGTCGATTCGATTCTTGCACAAAATGTAGAATAGTTTGACGAGGGAGAGCATGTTGAGCAAATCGAAACAACCGTTGACTATCGACGGTTATATCCAGACCTGTCCGCCTGCTGTGCGCACGATCCTCCAGCGGATCAGGCGGATTGTTCGAACCGCGGCTCCGGATGCAACGGAAGTCATCAGCTATCGGATGCCGGCCTTTAAGCTCAATGGCATCATCATTTATTTCGCCGCCTTCAAGAGCCACATCGGCATCTTTCCGCCGATCAAAGGCGATCCAAAACTAGTGAAGGCTGCAGCGCCGTATGCTGGACCGAAAGGGAATTTGCGCTTTCTGCTGGATGAGCCGATCCCGTATCGCTTGATCGAACGGGTCGTCAAGCATCGCCTGAAGCAGGTTGGCGCGAAGATGAAGGTGAAAAAGACGCCCAAGCGCCTAAACATTGGATAGTCCAGAAGTCTGAGCCTTCGAAATACTCGCGCCGCTTCAATTGTCCATCACTAGCACGCCCGATCCCTGGATTTGATCATGCTTGAGCATCAGTAGAGCGCGATTGGCCTCGGCCAGCGGGAAGCTCATCGTGTACGGCTTCAGCGGGACTTGCGTCGCAAGCTTGAGCAGTTGCTCGCCATCTTCGCGGGTATTGGCCGTCACGCTGCATAGGTTTTTCTCGTGAAAGAGATGTCGTTCGTAATTGAGCGTCGGAATATCGGTCAGATAGATTCCCGCGACGGCCAACGTGCCGCCCATGTCGAGCGCTTCCAATGCTGTGGGAACAAGCGTGCCGACCGGCGCAAAGAGCACGGCGCTGTCGAGCGGCTCAGGAGGTTTCACATCCGATGGCCCCGCCCAGGTCGCGCCAAGATCGCGTGCGAGCTTCTGATGACGCTCATCGCGCGTCATGACGAAGACCGAGCAGCCCCAATGACGCGCCACTTGAATCGCAATATGTGCCGATGATCCAAAGCCATAGAGTCCCACGCGGCAACCTGGTCGCACGTTAGCGCGTTTGAGCGCACGATAGCCGATGATGCCCGCGCATAGCAGCGGGGTAGCAGCGGCGGAGTCCAAGCCGTCAGGCATCGCGTATGCGTAATCCTCGAGCACAAGCGCGTACTCGGCATATCCGCCATTCTCGTCGTATCCCGTGAAACGGGCGCGCGGGCAGAGATTCTCCTTGCCGGACTGGCAATAGCGACATTCGCCACAGGTGTAGCGAAGCCAGGCGATGCCGACGCGATCACCGACTTTGAATCGATGCGCGGACGTGCCGCAGGCATCGACCGTGCCAACTACCTGATGGCCCGGTACGATGTGCGGCTGATGTGGCGGAAGCTCAGCCTCGACCACATGAAGATCGGTCCGGCAAAGTCCACACGCCTCAACCCGAACGCGAATTTCCCGTGCGGACGGCTCAGGTACCGGCAATTCACTGAGTTTCAGGGGTTGTTGTTCAATTGCTGCCGGTTTGGAAAGGACCATCGCATGCATGACGACCTCTGGAACCGCTTCCTCAGGTGTGACCGGTAATGTTATGGCGCCGGGGCAAATCATGTCGCCGATTTTTCCCCCGAAGGCTCGCGCCCGGCGGCCTCGACTAGGCATCACGCCCATCGCTGGACTTTCTCGATCTTTGCCGATTTCCTGACCTCCCACTTCATGGGCTCACTTGTAGGATTGCGCGCTCGCGCAGGGGAAATCTGTTTTTCCCGCGCGTGGAATAACTCCTGCCACCGAGCGCACAAGCCCAAAGGAGGCGCCATGTATCACCACGTTAAAAAGCTGATGTATACCGTTCGTGTCGATGAGCCAGATCCCAAGTTTGGCCGCATGCTGCTGGAGCAGTTTGGCGGAGAGAATGGAGAGCTGGCTGCCGCGATGCAATATTCGATCCAGGGACTTAACTGCGACGACCCCGCTCGCAAAGATCTGCTGATGGACATCGGCACCGAAGAGCTGAGCCATCTGGAAATCATTGGCACCCTTGCGCGACTTCATCTTAAGCCATCCAAGACAGATCGTGCCGCGGCCGAGGCTGATCCGCTCATTTCCATCTGCGGCGCTGGCGGCGTGCGATTGTGTAATTCCGCGGGCAACAGTTGGACCGCGAACTACCTGAAGATCACCGGCGAGCTGGACGTCGATCTGCGCAACAACATCGCCGCCGAGGCGCGGGCGAAGATCGTCTACGATCGCCTGATTCCGTTCACAACGGATGCGGGGACCAAAGACGCGCTCCAATTCCTGATGACCCGTGAGATCACGCACATGCGCGCCTTCACGTTGGCGCTGGAGAGCATGGGCAAAGGCCGATTCGACATCGGCAAGATCCCGCCGACGCCGGAACTGGTCGTTCAATATTTCAACGACTCCACGGGCCCCGGCGACGATGGCGACCGCGACTTCCGCGGCCCCTGGAATGAAGGCAAGGACTGGAAATACATCGAAGCCCCCGCGTTCCAGCAGCTTCGCGATCTGAGCACGAAAGGGACGATCCCCTCCGAGGCAAGTTAATCGTAAAAGTCGGTCGGGCAAATTTATTGGTTTTTGCTGCCACGATGGAAGACCAGCCAAAGTGCGCGCCAGCAGTAATGGCGTCAGCCGGAGGGTCAAAAGAGCCAAGGACTTCTCTAATCCGGCAACAATCGGTAAACTACGGGCCTCGTCTACAGGTTGCTTTCGCAGCGAAGTTTGACCGGAGGTCCAAGTCCCATGACAGCCGCGCCGACGATTGGCCGTCCGCCAAAAAAGTCCGATGGGGTAAGCAAATGCCTGCATCGCAAAGAGCGCGCGCTGAATGTGCGGATGCTGATTCTTGCGTTGGCGTCGCTGCCGGGCATTGCGGTGGATGCGGTAATCCTGAGCGCGATTATCTGGATCATGGGGCCTTATCAACATGGGATTGCCTGGCTGAACATCTTCTGGTGGTGCCTGCCGGGCGCGGTGATTTTGTTCTGGCTGCTGGACCGCCAAAGCGGTATGGACTGGTCCAGCAATCTGACTTCGGGCGGACGCGCGGCCGAGGCTCCCAGCCGCAGCGAAGCCGGATACAGCATCGGCGGCGGGATCGCGCGCGGCGTGCCGATGGTCACGGAAATGGCGGTGCTTGCACCGCGCCTCCTGCGCCGCGTCATGGCCACACTTCGTGCCGCGCGAAAGTTCACCCAGCCCGCGAAGCTCCGCGGCGAAGGGGTTCTTCGGCAATTGGCCGCGCGCGAAAAAGGCTGCGACATCGAGAAGCTTCTGGAGCAAGGCGAAGAGATCAGCAAACTGCGACCAGCGCTGGACTACCTCATCTTCTACGACTGGATCAGCATCTCGCGCGACACCAAACATGTTTGGCTCAACGGGGATTCGAGGAAGATCCTGCAAGAGGCGATAGCCGGCGGCTCTGCCAAAAAAAACAATTAGCATTTGATCACCACAAGGCACGGAGACACGGAGCTCCGGTTTTGCTGGAATGAATGCCGTCGCGGGGGGACGTCTAAACCACACCTCCGTGTCTTGTGGTGAATCTCAATTCCTACTTGCGGATCAGCTCAAACTTCCCTCGGTTGATTTCAATGCCGCGCGCTCCTTTGAATTGGTCATAGGTCTTTTGCATCTGCGGGATGTCATCGAACCAGCCGACGATGTAGGCGGCGCCGAAAGGCTGCCCGGCGTTGACATGCCGGCGATGCATTTCCTGGATCATACAGACGTAGCCGCGCTGGTGGCACCAGGCTTCGCACACTTCCGCCGGGTCCAGCGTCATCCCGGCCAGCCAGGGGCCGGGTCTTCCGTTAAGCTTCACCTGATAGGCGCGGATCATCCGCTGCGGGATCGCATCATCGTGGCGCTGATATAGAAACCGTTCGTCGGGTCCAAAATCATGGTCAAAGGCCGATGAGGGGATCAGTTTATCTAGATAGCTCAAATAGATGTAAGTAAAACTATCGCCATTTTTATGACGAATATGCCCCGGCATATCGAGCCGATAGAACAGGTCATTCACGCTGTTCTTGCTGGTGATTCGCTCGGAGCAAATCACGTAGCGCAAGCCCGGCTGAAAGACCAGCGTCTGCTCCCAGGTTGAACCGGGCGTATATCCCGCGCCGGCCTGCGTGTAGGTATAGCTCAATTTCACGGCGACGAAGTTGCCCCCGCGGATGACCTGCGCCGGCAGAACCTTCGCCTGCGTGCAAAGCTGCGGCCCCTCGACGATGTGCTTGGGGAGGTTGCCGTGGATTTTGGGCGTCCGCTCGTAGCCATCCTCGCGCCAGCCGGGCGCCATGAGCCAGTCCTGAACCTGCAGGCCAAATCCCAAGTCTTTCGCGCCGGTCTTTTTGTCCAGGAAGCTGCCGCCCTTGATGCCGCTGACGTAGCCTTTCCTGGCGACGGTCGCCGAGAGGGCCTCGGTCTGGATCGAAATCGCGGCGTCGGTTTCGGTGACGCGGATGGGTTGCGGAGCCGCCACCACCGATCGGCAAGCCGAAAGAATAGCAGCCGAAAGAGCAAAAATCGCGATTTTTTTCATCGGCAGATGATTCATTTGTCACTGTTTCTATTCACCAAGCTTCACGTTCACTTTCGCCCGAATATCGTCCGATGCGGCGCCGATGAGCAGTTCATAATCTCCCGGCTCGACGACGTACTGCTTTTTGGCCGAATCCCAATAACGAAGACGCTGGGCGGGGATTTCCAGATTGATCGTGCTTGATGCGCCCTGCGCCAGATGGATTCGCGCGAAATCGCAAAGCGCCTCATTCGGCTGCGGCTCCGCGGACTGAACATGCCGGAAATAGACCTGCGCCACTTCATCGCCTTCGCGCGATCCACTATTTTTGACGGCAAATGAAATCTTGATCGTGCCGTTCGCATTGGCCTCGCCGCCTTGGGCTTTGGCATCCGCATAATCGAACTTGGTGTAACTCAGGCCATGGCCGAATGCGAAAAGAGGTGTGCCCTTGAAATAGCGGTAGGTGCGATTGTCCATCGAGTAATCATCAAACGGCGGCAAATCAGACGTCGAATCATAAAACGTCACCGGCAGCCGACCGGCGGGATTAACCTCTCCAAACAGCACCTGCGCCACGGCCTTGCCGCCCAGTTCTCCGGGATACCAGGCCTGCACGATGGCCGGCAGATGCTTGGCTTCCCATGGAATGGCCATGGCGCTCCCGCTGCAGTTGACCAGCACCATGGGCTTCCCGGTCGCGCTGATCGCCTGGATCAGGTCCTCCTGGACGGAAGGCAGCTCGATGCGCGTGCGATCGCCGCGGTCGAAGCCTGCAAATTTCACTTCGCGCGGGCCGCCTTCTTCTTTCTCCAGCGAAGCGTCGATGCCGGAAACGAAGACCACCACGTCGGCCGCCTTGGCCGCGGCGATGGCCTGGGCCGTTTCATCAGTCGTGGGCGCATTGGAACGATCGTCCCGCAGCGCCATCGGGCAGCCCCTGGCGTAGGTCACCTGAACATTGGCGCCGACCAGTTCCTTGATCGCTTCCAGAATCGTCACCGAATGCGTCGCCTGCGCGGCATAGTTGCCGTTCTGCATGCGGGCCGAGTCGGCATCGGGGCCGATGACGGCAATGCTCTTGATCTTCGCGCGGTCGAGCGGCAGCAGCCCATCATTTTTCAACAGCACGATCGATTCCTGCGCCACCTTCAGCGCCAGCGCCTGGTGCGCGGGCGAATCGACTTCCTCCATGCCGATTTTTGAGAAAGGCACCATCGCCGACGGATCGAAAAGCCCAAGACGGAATCGCATTTCCAATTCGCGCTCGACCGCCTGGTTCACCTGCGCTTCGGTCAGCAATCCCTTCTGCACCGCTTCCGGCAGCACCATAAAGGCCCGGCCGCCCTTGAGGGCATTGTTGTTGTATTGTCCATTTCGTGCGGCCCGACCCATGCCGCCCGAGGAAACATCGCATCCAGCCTTTACCGCGACGGCCGCCGCTTCGATCGGGCCCGGCGCAAACTTATGCTCGGCCCAGACATCGCCGATCGCGCCGCCATCGGAGAAGACCACGCCGTCAAATCCCCACTGCTTGCGCAGCAGATCGGTCAGCAGAAACGGATCGGCCGGGCAGGGCAGCCCATAGAGCGAGCTGTAAGCGGCCATCACCGAATCGACATGCGCTTCGCGCACCGATGCCTCGAAGGCCGGCAAATAAGTGTCATACAGATCGCGATCGCCCGGCCTGGCATCGAATACGTGTCGGGTTTTCTCCGGCCCGCTGTGCACCGCATAATGCTTGGCGCAGGCAACCGCCTTGAAATATTTTGGATCATCCCCCTGCAGGCCGGTGATGAAAGCCACCCCCATCTGAGCGGTCAGGAACGGATCTTCGCCATACGTTTCCTGCCCGCGTCCCCAGCGGGGATCGCGGAAGATATTGATGTTTGGCGAATAAAAATTCACGCCGAAATGTTCGCCGGTGTCTCCATTGTGCTTGGCCACATAATCATTGTGCTTGGCGCGACCTTCAGTGGCGATGGCATCCGCCTCCTGCTTGATCAGCGGCACATCCCACGTCGCCGCCATCCCGATCGCCTGCGGAAAAACAGTCGAACCCGGGCTGAGCACGCCGTGCAAACATTCGTTTCGATGGCTATAAGCCGGGATCCCCAGCCGGGGAATGGCGGGGGTGTTGGCCATGATCTGCGACGCCCGTTCCTCCAGGGTCATCCGCTTAAGCAAATCCTTCGCCCGTGCGGCCGGTGACTGACTCGGATCTTTCCAGATTTCTGCACCACCCGCTGGCGCATCAGATGCAATTGCCGACGTCGCAACGCATGCAACGCCCAACCCCATCGATGCCAATACCACGGTCACCAATTTCCACGACTCGTTCATATCCTCACTCGCGTTGTTGAGTTTTCAAATGCCAGGGAAATGCGAGCCACCGATCTTTCAAACCACCGGCTATGATAAATGCTAATGGGGTTTACAGCCCGATCCATGCAACGCCATGCAACAAAATGCAACATTTTTGGCATTTTGCCGATGTAGCATCATCTTCTGGAGCGACCGGGCGGATAGATGCGCCATATGCTCGCGCGCGGCGCGCGACACTTGCGCGCCGCGCGCTGTTCGCGCGCTACGGGTCGATTCCAACGCGTTGAACTCGAATGACTTATATTCATCCGTCGCGCGCGGCGCGCGACGCTGGCGCGACACCAGCGCCGCGCTACGATTGTCAAACGATTTTTCATTTTTACCTGCATTCCTTGATTATTCCTGCATCCCCGGCGACTTGGGCAAGACCACAGGCGCCGACCACTCTTGCCCAGGCTGCCGCGCATTCACTCGAAGTGCCTGTCCCGAGCGGGGTCGAGGGGGTCGTCCCAAAACTCCGCCGATCTCACTGCCTCTGCTCCCATCGCCATCGATACCTCAATCGCACCCATAACTCTCCCGGAAAGTCGAATACGGCCAACATTCCAAATTCCGAATACCAGACAATAACCGAACGTAAAAGTCAGTCAATTATTTCAGATTTTTCTGGATTTTTTTGTGAGTTGAGAACGCAGGCGTAAAGAATGGCCGCAGCAGGGGTAAGCCGGGACGCTACACCAAACCGCTATCGACCTCCAAACCTTTAACCGCTCCAAGGGGAACAAAGATGACTCGCACCTTTCAC
>JANWHF010000031.1 GCA_025450555.1 Tepidisphaeraceae bacterium
CGACAGGCTGGGGGGGCACGACACGAACAGATGCACGTGGTCCCGGCTCACATGTCCCTTGAGAATCTTGATCTCCCGCGCCATGCAGATTTGCCGGATCACGTCCCGCGCCCGCGTCGCGATCTCCCCCACCAAAACCTTGTAGCGATACTTCGTCACCCACACCACGTGGTATTTGATGTCGTACAACGTGTGCGAGCCCTGACGATATTCTTTCTCGGCCACGCCCCGAGGCTACTCGACAACGCCCCGCTGAAGCAAATCCGCCTGAAGGCGAAGGATTTGACCGGTAAAATGGAACATTAAACGGCTGAATTAAACGTGACGCGAGCCGTTATCCTCTCTTCTCTGCCGTTTTGTGCTTTCTCCATCCCACCGGCCGCCCTCGCGGGTTAAGCGTGTGCTTAAGGCCCAGCGCATTGGCCGTCGTCCTCACCCATGCCTCGGGCCGAATTGAAGGGGCCGAATTGAAGGTGACGCGAAGGTTTACATTAGAATTTCGTCGGGGAAAACCAAAAGAATGGCAATAATGGCTCGCGTCACGTTTAATTCAGACACGTTTAATTCAGACCGATCGGATGCGCTGACGCATCGTATTTAATCTCATGCATGGCTGCGATACAATGTTTTAATGCCAGCTCTGGATTACGATGCGCGACGCCGGGTCTTGATGATTTTAACGGGCGTTGGCTTCGCACTGTTTTATCTAATCGGCCTTAATGAATCGCTGAACTCCGGTGGAAACACGACGCTGAATGCTCTCCTATTCACTGGCATGATGTGTTTTTTTGGCTCCTTCCTCCTAATCATATTCGCCAGATTTTTCAGTCCGGTCCCAAGGAAATGGTGCCGCCGCCTTGTCTGGATTATGTGGATCGCGGGCATGATGGCGTTTGGTGCGTCCTATATGATTTATCCATGGAACCACCCTGACGCGATGTGAGTGCAATTCAATCCTGCACAAAAGTCCGGCGGTTTTTTCATGCGCGGATGTTACGATGCCGGAATGATTGAATTAGCGATCCTCCTCGCGACGGGGCTGAATTAAACGTGACGCGAACCGTTATCCTCTTTTCTCTGCCGTTTTGTGCTTTCTCCATCCCACCGGCCTTCCTCGCGGGTTAAGCGTGGGCTGAATTAAACGTGACGCGAACCCGTTACCCTCTTTTCTCTGCCGGTTTGTGCTTTCTCCACCCTACCGGTCGCCCTGGCGGATTAAGCGTGTGCTTAAGGCCGAGCGCATTGGCCGTCGTCTTCACCCACGCCTCGACGCCCATCGGGCGGGAACGCTCGATGTGCTGCTTCATCTGTTCCTGCTCCGCCTCGCTCGGAGAAGTATTGAGGATCTCAAGCCAGTCGCGCGGCCTGGGCAGCGGCCAATCCGACAGCAGCGGCCGCAGGTCGTGCGAGCGATCGAGCCGCACAAACGCGCTGCCCCAGCGCCAGTCCTGGGCCCGCCTGGCGAGCGTGGGGCGCACGGCATTGCGCTCGACGTATCGCAGCACGGTCAGCAGGTGCCGGTCCTGCTGGATCGGGAAGCTCTTGAAGCGACCCTGGTACAGGTGCCCATGCCCGACCGCGGCGTGCGCGTGCTTCCAGCGCTGGGCGTGAGTGAGCGTCAGCCATCGCATGAAGTCGGTCAGCTCGCCGTCTTTTTTGGGCCACAGCACCAGATGGAAATGGTTGGGCATCAGGCACCAGGCCAGGATGCGGATCGGCACGCGCTGATGTGCCTCGGCCAGCACCTGCTCGAACGCGATGTAATCCTGCTCCTTCTTGAACAGCCGCAGTCGGCCATTGGCGCGGTTGAGCACGTGGTAAACCAGTCCGCCGGGAGCTTTTCGGGCGACGCGAGGCATGGAAACAGAAGATAAATGGGCGGAATGCCAATGTAAAGGCTCGCGTCACGTTTATTGTTCGGCGCGTCACGTTTATTTTTCGGCGTCACGTTTATTTCTCGCTACGGCTTCAAGCTCTTGAGGCAAAGATTCAGATAATACCGCTCGCGATCATCGCGCGCGTCATTCAGCGCTGCTCGGAACTCGCGCGCGGCGTCGGCGACTCGTCCATCCTTCCAGTAGCAACGGGCCAGCAGGAGCGGCGAGACCTCCGCCCCACTCGATTGGGCGGCGCTCAGAAAATCGGCGGCCCAGCCGTTCATCCCGCGAAAGGCGTACCACTTGCCGAGTTCCACCGAAGCGGCCGGGTCGTGCGGATCCTGCTGCAAGGCGTTTTGTGCTTTAACAACCCGCGGCGCGAAGCGAAGGTACTGCTCGGCCCTTCCGAAGTCCCAAAGGTCCAGCGCGTGATCCTCGTTGTTGGCAGTCAGAACGGTGTAGCCATCTGGTGCAAGGGCCAAGGCCGACACGGCACCCGGCCGATCGCCGAAGCTGCGGAGTAAATGGCCGCTGGCCACGTCCCAAATCTTCACTGTGTGGTCTTCACCGCCAGAAAGGATCGTCGCTCCATCTGGAGAGAAGGCCATCGCCATCACCGGCGCGCCGTGGCCAGTGAAGGTGCGCACCAAAGTCTGGTGATGCAGATCCCACAGCTTGATCGTGCCATCCTCCCCGGCCGATATCGCTTTGCTTCCATCGGGTGCGAAGGCGACGCTCAGCACGCGGCCGCGGTGGCCGCTCAAGCTATGCAGAAGCGTGCCGGTGCGAACGTCCCAGACGCGAACGAGTTGGTCTTCGCCACTGGAGAGCGCGGTGCGGCCATTGGGGCTGAAGGCGATGCTTGTTACGACGCCATTGGTGCCATCGAATGCGCGGATTTCGTTTCCGGTTCGCAGGTCCCAGAGCTTGATGGTCTGGTCGGCACTGGCCGACAAAAGCGTTTGACCATCCGGTGAAAACGCGACGCTCTGCACCGCGCCGGAGTGGCCGGTCAGCGGGCGAATTTCGCTGCCGGCGGCAATGTCCCATAGTTCGATGGTCTGGTCGGCCGATCCAGATGCGGCGATGCGCCCGTCGGGTGAGAAGGCCACGCTCAGCACCGCGCCGGTTTGGCCGGTGAAAGTATGCAGGTTGGTGCCGGTCGCGACGTCCCACAGGCGCACGGTGTTGTCGTAGCTGCCGGACAGTGCAAGTCGTCCATCAGGAGAAAAGGCCAGGCATGAGCCGTACATCGTGTGGCCGACCAGCGGACGCAGCTCGCTGGAGTCGCTCAGGTTCCACAGGCGAAGCATCTTGTCATCGCCGGCGGTGAGGGCGATGCGACCCTCGGGCAGTAGCGCTCCTGCGAGCACGCGACCACTGTGGCCGTGCAAGGTGCGGATCTCTGAGCCGGACTTCACGTCCCACCATTTGATGGTGCCGTCATCGCTGGTTGAAAGGATTTGAGACCCGTCATGCGAGTATGCGACGCTCGACACCCGTCGGGTGTGGCCGCGCAACGTCGTCAGGTCTTTTCCGGTTTCAACGTTCCAGAGCCGGATTGTCTGATCGTCGCTGCCGGAAACGGCCTGCGTTCCATCCGGAGAGAAGGCAACGCTGGAGATCCAGCTTGTGTGGCCGGTGAAGTCGCGGATCTGCTGGCCACTCTTCACGTCCCAGAGTCGAATGACTTTGTCCGCGCCACCAGACAGCGCGCGCGAGCCATCGGGCGAGAACGCGACACTGAGCACATTTTGTTTTGGCCCGCTGAAGGTGCGAAGGACCTGGCCCGAGTGCAGGTCCCAGAGCGTGAGCGTTCCATCTTCTCCGCCGCTCAGGGCAGTCAGTTGATCGGGGGAGAAAGCGACGCAGTTGACCATGCCGCTGGGGGAATCGAACTTGCGGAGCAGCTCGCCGGTCTGAAGGTCCCAGAGGCGGAGGGTTTTGTCGTCGCCGCCGGACAGGGCGGTTTTCGCATCATCGGAGATGGCCACGCAAAGCACCGCGCCGCCATGCCCGCTGAGGCTTTTGATCTCGGTGCCGCTGCGCACGTCCCAGAGCCGAACGAGATGATCTTCGCCGCCGCTGATCGCGAGCCGGCCATCGTGCGAAACCGCGACCGCGCGAACCGCCCCGCCACTTCCCGCAAAAGTGAGCAGCGGCGGAGGCGAGTTGCGATAATGCTCCCACAGGCCCAGTTCAGCCGGGAAGGTTGTCCTTTGAAGCGTCTGAAGGGCACTATATGCATCCACATATTTTTGCCCCGCATCTTCCCAATGGCCGGCCATGTCGAGGGCATCAGCCTGCGACAGCGTCGCATCCGCCAGCGCGAGCTGCGCGTTGGCGCGCTGCCGGTCGGCTTCCGCTTTCTCTTTCTGAGCGGTGTTGCGCTGTCGTTGTGCGTCATCTCGCGCTTGCCGAGCTTCGATGATCATGCTGCGCAACTGTGCATTGGCCGCTCCGGCGCGCACCAACCCAATGACCGCGACGAGGAATCCAACAACAAGCGCCGTACTCACCGCGGTCACCGCTACAAACCACCCTCGATTTCGGCGGGCGAATTTCACGAAGCGATAGAGCGTGCTGGGCGCGCCGGCCAGCACAGGCTCGTGATTCAAATATCGCTCGACGTCTGCCGCCAGGGCGCTTGGCGTTTCGTATCGGCGGGTGCGGTCTTTCTCGATTGCCTTGATGACGATCCAGTCCAGCTCGCCGCGCAGCTCGCGCTGCAGCGTGCGGAAGTCGCAGCGTCGAAGTCGCGCGAGCTTGTCGGTCGAATCGGAGCTCGCTTCCGGCGTCGGCGTCTTGCGAAGCGAAGCCAGCTTCGTGCTGGGCTTCTCCGGCTCCTCTTCGCGGATCATTCGCGCCATGCCATCCGGCCCCGCGCGGTAGAGCGACTCATGATCGAACGGCACCGCCCCCGTCAGCAGCTCATACAGGATCACGCCCAGCGAATAGACATCCGTTCGCGTATCGACATCCAGCCCGCTGGTCTGCGCCTGCTCGGGGCTCATATACTCCGGCGTCCCGATCAGCGCGCCGGTTTGCGTATAGAGCGTTTGCTCGGCCAGCTTCTGATTTGTAGCCTTGGCGATGCCGAAGTCGATCACCTTCGGCACCGGCTTCCCATCGAACAGCGTGACGAGAATATTGTTGGGCTTCAGATCGCGATGGATGATCCCCTTCTGATGCGCATGCTGGACCGCATTGCAGACGGAGATGAATAGCTCGAGCCGCTGATGGATTGAGAGCTTGTTGGTGTCGCAATATTCGGTGAGCCCGACGCCCGGCACATGCTCCATCGCAAAGTAAGGCCGGCCGGTGTCGGTCACCCCGGCATCGAACACCTTCGCGACGTTGGGATGGTTCATCAGCGCCAGCGCCTGGCGCTCGACCTGGAACCGCGCGACGACTTCGCGGGTATCCATCCCCAGCTTGATGACCTTCAGCGCGACAATCCGCCGGACCGGCTCGCGCTGCTCGGCCTTGTAGACAATCCCCATGCCCCCTTCGCCGATCACTTCGACCACGCGGAAATCGCCGATGAACTCCGGGTGGTCGCGCCGGGCGCGGCGCGGCAAAGGCGCGGTTTCCGCAGTCTCTTGGCCCAAGGGACCGGGGTGCGCGGCGGACATGGCATGGTCGCTGTCGGCCATCGCGGAACTTCTCAGTTAATACACCGGAGCACAGCCATTATCCGAGCGAAGGCGAACTTGTCCAACAGAAGTGCGTATGACGACTGCGTATCTCAATCCGCCGTTCAAGGCGGGGCTGATACCCGTGCGCGGCGCGCGACGCTTGCGTGCCGCGCGCTCTATTCAGAAGCCTAATCAACTGCAAAACCTTGTCAATAAAAGGCTTATGATTTTCGCGATGCGCGCGGCGCGCGACCGCAGCGCGACATGATCGCCGCGCAACGTTTGTCAAATTGATTTTCAGGTTTGCCCCGGAATCTCTGGTGAAGCCCGGGCTTTTTCATGCGCGGAAGGTAAGATTGCGACGTGCACCGCTTGTTCACCTTCGCAACGGCCGTGTCGCTGCTACTGTGGGCCGCCACGGCGGTACTATGGCTGCGCAGCTACTGGGTCGCTGACAATATTGAGTTCGTTGCGACGGATACGGTTACAACATGCGTCAGTTCGAAGGGCCAAGTGGGAATCGGCCTATTAACGCTTTCCAGGCCTTCGCATGGTTGGCGAATCAAGCGAGTTAAAATTGATATTAATCAACCGACGACTGTGCATCCCAAGACGTTCTGGAAAAAGCAGGGCTTCGCGTTCGTTTATGGCCCCACCTGGAAATATGTGGGCGGCGCGTGGTGGCTGGTAAGCCCTGTATTTCTTGGGCTGCCCATCATTTGGATGGTTGGTCATCCTCGGAGACGTTCACAACTCGAGCCCCCTTGCCCCGCGCCAAGTAATGCAATTCACCTGAGGCCAGATCAGAAGCCATCGCTGGAATACGAACGGCCAAAGACGCACTCACAGCGACACTGGACTTCGGTTCTGTCGATTATGATTGGCATCTCCGTTACCACCACGACCATTTGCTTGGCGGTGATATTACTTATGCCTGCGGCAGGCTTCAGTACAGAGCCAATTATTCTTCAACTTGCCCTTGAGGATCAGTTCGTGCTGATTCTCCCGCCGCTGGCTATTGCCGGAGTAGCCCTCGGAATATTCGCGAGGATCAAAAATCGGACACCGGCAGCAACCTTGGGAATCGTGTTGTCTGTAATCGCTCTCATTGCATCGGCGGTGATAAGTTCTATCGTTTTTATTCCGATGAACTGATCCTGGTGAGATGCGACTAATGTAATTAGTCCGGTTTGATTTGGCCTGATCGAGGCCGTGCAAACTCAATTGGCAGGCCAGTATTTTTATAAAGCACCGGTCTTCCTAAAGTTACGGATTGACAACATACGATCATTGTTGATAACATCTTATGGAGTTACCCAAACTAATTGCAAACAGCAGATGGTTGCATCCCTTGAATTAGACATCCTTCAGAATGGAGCATACACGCTCCAACAAGCCGCTCTATTAGCGCGCATCCATCTTCGCACCGTCAATTACTGGTTTGACGCGGACGCGGCGCGCGGACCTGCCGTCAAAAAGTACATCCCCGAAAATGAAGATGGGCTTGTGAGTTTCGTGGATCTGATTCAATTGCTTGGCGTGCATGCAATACGCACAAAACACAAAGTGAGCCTGCAAAGGATCCGGGAAGCCGTGCGGAAGACCGAAGATCTTGGAATCACCTATCCATTCGCCCGAAATTCGGCGAAGACTTTTTTGCTTGGTGACCGCATTGTTTTTAAGACCGATTCTGGAGACTTCCTCGAAGCCACGGGCAAACACGCGCGGGCATTTTTGATGGAGCCGATTGTGCTTCCATACCTGAAAGACCTCACTTTTGACGATCAAGGCTTACCGACGGAATATCGCCCAATGGATAACATCCTGTTAGCCCCGAAACGCAAGTGGGGGGCCCCGGTCGTGGAGAGCTGCGATTATACGGTGCAAAGCCTGGTCGCGGCGGTTCAAAGCGAAGGTTCGATCGAAGACGCCGCGGACATCTGCGGCGTTGGCGAAAGCGAAGTGAGGGCGGCTCTACGGTACGAGGATTATCTATCCGGGATCGCAGCATAAAAGTGATGCTGGATGAATGCATCACCAAAAAATGCGCGCATGCGATCATTGAATATCTAAGACTCTACAAGCCACCGGTCGAAGCCCATTTTTTATTGGACTTCGTGAAAGAACAAGGGCAATTGGATGTGGAGTGGTCCACATTGCTTGTGCCGTCAAACGAATGGATCGTCGTTACCGGCGATTCCGGTTCAAGTGGACCCCGCATTCACGCAAAGGGACCGCCTCTTCATCTGATCCTGCCGCAAAGAGGCATATGCGGATTCTATTTGACGGGAAAGGGTTTGACTCAAAATACTGGGGAAGAACGTGCTCGGCTGATCATTTCAAAGATGCCCGACATTATCAGCAAGGCGTGCCGATCAAGGGGTGGTGAGCGTTATAAGGTAGTCCAATCCGCCAAAGGCATTATCATCAAGCCGTGGCCACTCCGCCATGCATCTCCCGGCGACGCGGTGGCAAATTCAGACTGACACACTCACCCGCTGTCCGGCCCAGTTGGACCCAATCGGCGATGGCCGGTAGAATGCCTTTGCTCGAGGCCGTCCTAGCTCAATTGGCAGAGCAGTGCTTTTGTAAAGCACAGGTTGTCGGTTCGATTCCGACGGACGGCTTTTGCATGTCGATGGCCGATTCTCACCCACAATTCGTGCCTGTTGTCGTTACACCGACTTACAACAACGATCGAACCGTTGGCGATGTTCTGGAGCGGGTAGCCGCCCTTGGATTGCCGGTGATCGTCGTCAATGATGGATGCACCGACTCAACCGCATCGCTCTTGGAACGATGGAAGGCGGGGCATCCTGGATATCGCGTCGAGACTTGCGTTCATCCACAAAATCGGGGCAAAGCGGCCGCGCTGAAAACGGGCTTTGCCAAGGCCGCGGTCCTCAATTTCACCCACGCCATCACCATCGACACCGATGGCCAGCACGATCCGGAGGAAATCCCCGCCCTTCTGGAGGCGGCTAAGAAATCTCCACTCGCTTACATCCTGGGCTTCCGCGACGACACCCGGCCCGATTACCCGGCCAAGAGCCGAATCGGGCGGCGAATCTCCAACTTCTTCATCCGCGTCGAAAGCGGACTGCGCGTGCGCGACAGCCAGTGCGGCATGCGGATTTATCCACTGAAACTGATTTCCACCGTCCCCTGCCGGGCCGGGTTTTTTGGATATGA
>JANWHF010000032.1 GCA_025450555.1 Tepidisphaeraceae bacterium
TGCCTTGGAGCGAACAATCGACATCGTGCGCTGCGCATCCTGCAATCCCGGAAGATAGCGAGGCGTCCCCTTTGGCGCCGGCACGCGATATTTCAGAACGATGCCGGTGATGCCCTGCGATGCCAGCCACTGGGCGACGTCGGTGCCTTCGTAATCCATCATCAGCGCCGAATAACCGCCGCCGGGGCAGACGATGATCGCCATGCCGGTGTTCTTGTCCTTTTGCGGGCGGAAGATGGTCAGCGTCGGCTCGGTGACGTTGGTCACGCGCATCTTCGTCCATTGCTCGGGGCCGACCTGACCGGAATCGCCCGGAGCTTTGCCGGGCCAAACGTTCATTTTGAGCGGCGGTTCCTGGGCCGCCGCCAAGGACGACAAGAGCAACCCGCACGTAATGATCCACGCGAACGAGATTCGGCTATTCATGAAGCATCTCCGGGAATGATCGGCCCTGTGAAGATACTTGAGTGGCCCGAAATCGTGGGCGCGGGCGTTCAATAGGGTTGATTGTGGATCTTCTCCTTTTGAAGCCACAGATGCATTCCATACCGCTAACGCGCCCCACAGGGGGGCGGCTAAAAGTGACGGATTAATACGAATGATGCTGAACCCAATTCGCTTGCATGCGCGCGGCGCTCCCGATACGGTTCCCCCCCTATGCACCAATGGCCCGCCGCCGTGCTATTCGATTTCGACGGCGTGCTCGTGAACAGCGAGCCGTTACACTTTCAGGCATTCCGCGAGGTGCTTGCCGCCGAGCATATCGATCTGGGAGAGGATGAGTATTACCGTGAGCTGATCGGCTTCGATGACAAAGGCGCATTCCGTCACCTCTATCAAAAGCGGAATCTGGAGCTGCCGCCGAAGACGTTCCTTGCGCTGATGGCCCGCAAGAGCCGGGTCATGATGGATCTGATTTATCGCAAGCAATTCAGCGCGCTGCCGGGCGTCGAGCAGTTTGTGCGTGCCTTGTGGCGTAGATGTCCGCTGGCCATCTGCTCGGGCGCGCTGCGCGAAGAGATCGAAGCGATGCTGGAAGGAATTTCGCTGCGCGACTGCTTTTCGGTGATCGTAGCAGCGGAAGACGTGACGGTCGGCAAGCCCGATCCGTCCGGATATTTGATGACGGCCAAGCTCATTTCCCAGAAGCTCAGCCGCGAGCTGGAGCCGCGCGATTTTCTGATCGTGGAAGATGCGCCGACGGTCATTCGATCGGTGCGCGAGGTCGGCTTCCCGACCCTCGCGGTGGCAACCAGTTATGCTCCGGAAAAACTTACGGATGCGAATTGGATCGTCAAAACCCTCGAGCCACAGGAAGTGCGTCGGACCGTCCCAGAATTGAAGCTCGACATCTGAACCTGCGCTTGCGCGATGCCAGAATCAGCGAAAGATTTCGCCGTAGCCTGGGTAACTGCATTGCGGTTCATCGGTCAGGCCCGACCCGACGTCTATTCCCATCCAACTTTGCCGCCGCCGTCGAATTGGCCGGGAATTATGGTGCTGGCCATATTCGGATGGATCGTCCTAGCCTCGATCGTCGGCACCATCGCCCTGCTGATTCGCCAGCGGCTGAAGTCGCAGGAACCCCCGGAGAATGAGAGATAATGAGAAACCTGCCCGGGGGCAAAGCGCTCGGTACGCGGGAAAGAAGGATCCATTGAGATGGAAAGAGCCGCGCACGAAGTAAGCGGATTGACGCGATTGTGCGCCAATCCGCTTACTTCTTCGTGCGCGGCTCTTTAATTGATTCCGGTCGGCAATTGATTCCGGGCGAGGCTCGTGGCGTTTTCAATCCCGCGGCGATGACGCAGTCGGCTGGCTGCCCTGGCTGGGATTCTGCTGGTTAGGAATTTGCAGCTCCGGCAGCGGGCCGACGGGGATGATCGGCCGGGCCATATCGCTTTCGTCCTTCAGGCTGGGGCCGGGGACGACGCCTACGCGCCGCAATGCCGCGGACGTTTCCTCGTCGTTGGGGTTGAGGGCATAAGCGCGCTTCAATTCGGCCCGGGCCGCATCGGTCTGGCCAAGCTGCGACAGGTAAATCCCAAGCTCCTTGTGAACTTCAGGATCCTTGCCATTGAGCAGAAGCGATTCGTGATACGCCTGGAGGGCCGAATCGGCATCACCCAGCCGGCGATCCACCTTGGCCAGCAGGAATTGATCCTCGGCACTCTTGGCATCGTGAAGCAGAATGCTCTGCTGCGTGTCGTGGTCCTGCGTCTTGCAGATGGCATCGGCCAGCTCATTGAGCACTTTCAGGCGAAGGGGATGATCGTCGCGCCCTTCGAGTGAATTCTCCATGATCTGCAGCGTCGTGCGATATTGCTCGACCGCCTGCTCATAGGCGCCCATATGATCGAGGCTCTGAGCCAGATACATGTGCGATTGCAGATCGGCTGGGTTATGTTTGATCGTTTCGCGGAACGCGCCGGCCGCGTCGGCATATTGGCCGTCGTTGTAAAGCTTGATCCCTTTTTCGCGGTCCACCCGCGTGTTGGTCAAGATGGTCGCGCAACCGAAAATCACCGTCGCCATTCCAATGCTGGCGATCGCCGCGCAACTCCGCCGGGTTAAACGCTTGAATGATAAAGACATGGCTACCTCCATGTAGCGAAATTGACATCCATTTCCGTCACGAAACGCCCGTTGCCATTGCGGCAGCGGTGCCCATTGGCCCGATAAGCTACCCAAACGCGCAAAAATTGCAACATCCGGGTCCTCGTTTGTTCGTAATACAGTGTTTGCCTGTCGTTAGCACCCTTCGTATCATTCGGCCGCATGCCTTTGAGCCTGGTGGAACGAGTGGGAAGCCGCGCTACAGACATGCTGGCAGCGGTCGGCGCTTTCTTTGCATTTGCTGGCAGGACATTCGGTTGGGTGTTCCGCTCGCTCTTTAAATGGAAAACGCTGCGTCTGCTGTTTCCCCAGATGTATGAAGTGGGCGCGAGATCGGTGCCGGTCGTGGGCGTCACCGGCGCGTTCATCGGCATGGTGATGGCCGTCGAAACGGTCAATCAATTCAAAGCGATTGGCCAGGAAACGCGCATCGGGGCGGTCATCAATCTGTCGGTCGTGAAGCAGATTGGCCCGGTGCTGGCAGCGGTGATGCTCGCAGGCCGAGTGGGCGGCGCGCTGGCGGCCGAGTTGGGAACGATGAACGTCACCGAGCAGCTTGATGCGCTGCGCGTGATGGGAGCTGACCCGATACGATATCTCGTGGTGCCGCGATTTATGGCATCGCTTCTGTTGACGCCTGTCCTTACCGCATACAGCGATTTTCTGGGTGTGCTGGGTGGCTGGTTTATCGCGGTATTTTTCCTCGGAATTCCCAACGCCCCCTACTGGCAGAACTCGCACGTGGAGCTCTGGCAGATTATGGAAGGACTCATTAAGAGCGTATTCTTTGGCGGAACGATTGGGCTGATGAGTTGCTATAAGGGATTTACCAGCGGTGCAGGCGCTAGCGGCGTCGGGCGCGCCTGTACCGAAAGCTTCGTGGCGAGCTTTCTATTGATCATCGTCGAAAATTTTATTTTCGCCGAGCTCTCCAAGCAGATGTACGTCTCGCTGTACGGCGTGAGAGGAATCTTCTAAAGCGCATCTCGCGAACCCGGCGCTCCCGTCTATGGCCCTCATTGAGCTGCGCAAAGTCTCCAAGCGTTTTGGCCGCCTCGTCGTACTGAACGACCTGACGCTTGATATCCCCGAGGGCCAAAGTCTGGTCGTCATCGGCGCCAGTGGCACCGGCAAAAGCGTTTTGCTCAAGCATATTGTCGGATTGCTTAAACCCGACAGCGGAGAGGTCTGGTTCGATGGAAAGCGGGTAGACAATTTGCCCGAGCGGGAACTGGCGCCGATCCGCGAGCAATTTGGCTTCCTCTTTCAAATGGGGGCCTTGTTTGATTCGATGACGGTCGAGCAGAACGTGGCATTTCCACTGACAGAGCACACGACGAAGACAAGGGTTGAGATTCAGAAGATCGCGTTGCAGAAGCTGGCGATGGTCGGGCTGCCTGACGTCGGCCGAAAAATGCCGGCGCAGCTTTCGGGTGGACAGCGCAAGCGCGTGGCGCTGGCAAGAGCGATTGCGATGGACCCCCGCGTCATCCTATATGACGAGCCAACGACGGGCCTGGACCCGATCCGCTCAGACGTGATCAACGAGCTGATCCTCAAGCTCAAGCATGAGATGAGCGTCACCAGCATCGTCGTGACGCATGATATGCATAGTGCACTAAAGGTTGGCGATCGCGTCGTCATGCTCAAGGAAGGCAAGATCATCTTCGATGGCACGCCTGATGAGGTGCGCAATAGTGACAATCCTGTCGTGCAGCGGTTCGTCAAAGGCGAGGCGTCGGCGGAAGAATTGGCATCACTTGATGTGCAGGCTGATGACGAACCCTAAGATATGAGGGCTGCTTTGCCAGATTGCATGGGAATGTAGTGCAATTGGAAACTCAGTAGACGGCTCATAAAGAGGAAAATATATGTCCTCACGAGGCAGAAACATTATTACCGGCGTTGTCGTGTTGGGAGCCATCGGCGTCTTTCTTTGGATGGTGCTTCAATTCACGGGCCGCGCAACAGCAGCCTTTGCCGGCAAAGGAATACCCGTTGCAATCATTGCCAGCCGAGGCGATGGCGTCTCCGAAGGCACGCCGGTGCTTTATCGCGGCGTGCAGGTCGGAAAGATCGACAGCGTTGCCCGAGCCGAGGACAACCTCCACATCCGCATGGCCGCCGAGCTGGATCGCAATCCGCCCTTGCCGCGCGATCTCGAGGCGACAATCCGAATTCAGAGCATGCTGGGAACGTCTGCGGTGGTCGAACTATCGACAACCGGCATTCCCACGGGTCAGGTAACCGCAGGCGAGGAGATCCCGGCGGTTTATGCTGGTATTCAGCTTCTGCCGCCCGAGTTCAGCGACGTGCTGGCTGATGTGCGCCAGAAGCAGCTCATCAAGCACACGGATGAAGCGATCGTCGCCATGCGCGATCAGCTCCAACATGCCGGCGAGTTGATTGATTCACTCAAAGGCGTCATTGGAGATCCCAAGACCCAGAGCGATCTGAAGACAGCCATCGCCAACATGAAGCAGGTGACTGAGCGTGCAGATCGCATTGGTGCAAACCTGGAGACGTTTACCAGCGACTTGCAGAAAATCTCGGCCAACGCCAGTACGACGCTCGACGATATGCACAAGACCATCGAGCACACCGGCGGCGATGTGGATGCGCTCTCACGCCACCTGACCGATGACATCGAAAAAATGGGAAAGGTGCTCGACCAGTTCCAGCAGGTGGCCGCCAAAATTAATAATGGCCATGGGACGGCCGGCCAGCTTCTTAACGACCCTGCTCTCTATGACCAGTTGACCGACACGGCCAAGGAATTGAATCTCGTTTCAAAATCGCTTCAGCGCCTGATCGAGCAATGGGAGCAGGATGGCTTGTCGCTCAAAGTAAAATAAGCCGCGACGAGATCGCGCCAGTTTATTTTTTCTTTTCCAGCCGCTCGCGACCGTTCATGTATTTTCGCAGTGCATCCGGCACCGTGACGCTCCCATCGGAATTCTGATAATTCTCCAGAATCGGAATCAGGATGCGCGGGCTGGCGACGACCGTGTTGTTCAACGTGTGACAGAAACGGATTTTCCCGTCCGCCCCCCGATAGCGCAGATTGAGCCGACGCGCCTGGAATTCATAGAGCCGGCTGGCTGAATGGGTTTCGCCGTAAGCGCTGTTGTCGGGATCTTTTTCGCTGAATCGACTGGGCATCCAGGTTTCGATGTCCATCATCGAAGCATTCTTTACGCCGATGTCACCCGTGCAGCATTGGATAACGCGGTAAGGCAGATTGAGCGTTTTGAGCAGTTGCTCGGAGTATCCTAGCATTTCAACGTGCCACTTCTTGCTCTCTTCGATGTCGTTTTTGCAGATCACCACCTGCTCGCACTTGTCGAATTGATGCACGCGATAGAGGCCGGCGGTGTCTTTGCCATAGGTTCCCGCCTCGCGGCGGAAGCAGGTGCTGATGGTGGTGTAACGGCGTGGAAGATCGGCCTCTTCCAGTACTTCATCCATGTGATAAGCGGTCAGCCCGACTTCTCCGGTGCCCGTGAGAAATCGAATTTCTTCACCTGATTCCTGCGCTTCGCCAACGCGATAAGCCTGCTCGCGCCCTGCCGGGAAAAACCCGGTGCCGCGCATCGAGGCCTCGCGCACCAGGACCGGCACCGACATCGGTGTAAAGCCCTTTTCATACACCATCATGTCGAAAGCCAGCCGCAGTATCGCATTCTGGAGTTCGGCTCCCGCGCCTTTGAGAAAATAAGAGCGTGATCCGGCCAATCGCACGCCCGCCTCGAAATCGACGATATCCAGCGCCTCGGCCAGCTCGATGTGGCTCTTTGGATTGAACTCAAATTTGCGCGGCTGGCCCCAGCCATAAAGCACCACATTCTGCGATGCATCTTTGCCGACCGGCACATCGCTGTCCGGGGGCTGAGGCACCTGAAGCAGCAGCGGCTCAAGCTCTGCCTCGGCCGCCTTGGCGCGCTCCTCGGCATCCTTCACTTTCGCCTTGAGCTCCGCGACTTTTGCAATGGCTGCCTGCTTCTCGGAAGCATCCTTCAGCTTGCCGATCTGCTTCGACGCATCATTCTGCTCGGAACGAAATCGCTCGAACTCCCGCTGCGCTTCGCGATGGCGCGAATCGACCTGAAGAATCTGGTCGATCTGCACCGGCACATTCTTCAGCTCAGCGCCGTGGCGATATTTCTCCGGATTTTTCCGCAAATCTTTCAAATCAACCATGCATCATCCCCGGCATTTATTGATGGGCAAACTTTTATCAGAACCCGACACAGGACGATAGGCGAAGCTTCTGCCAAATGAAACGGCCGGCGCGATTGCGCCGGCCGCATCATCATTACTTTAAGCAAGTGCTGCTGCAACCGCCCTACCACGCAAAGTGGGCAAAGGCTTTATTCGCGTCGGCCATGCGATGGGTATTCTCGCGGGTCTGCATCGCCTTGCCTTCCTTGCGGAAGGCGGCCATCAACTCTTCGGCCAGCCGGTCAGCCATCGATCGCCCACCCGCGTCCCGGCAAGCACCGATCAGCCAGCGAAACGCCAGGCTCTGCTGCCGCTTCTTGTTGACCTGCATCGGCACCTGGTAGTTGGCACCGCCAACGCGCCGGCTGCGGACTTCAACATAAGGCTTGATGTTGTTGATGGCCGTCTCGAACAGCTCGAGCGGCGGAACATCCTTCACCTTCTTGGTCACCTGTTCCATCGCCTGATAAAAAATCTTCTGTGCGACGATCTTCTTGCCGTCCCACATCAGGCAATTAATGAACTTGCTGACCAACTTGCTGTTGTAGCGAGAATCAGGCTTAAGCATGTCCTCGCTGGCTGTGAATTTCTTGAATGCCATATCTGAACTTACCGTCTAAAAAACTTGCCCGATCAGGGCCGCTCAACCACGCCTTAACCACCAGATGGCCGCGACCATCAGGACCAGAACCGTCAGGGCAAACGCCAAAGCGCTATGAGCGCTGTTGTTGAAAAACTGGTTCGGATCGTTTGCGGCCGCCAGTAACTCGATCGCTCTCATTTCTCTCATTCCCCCGGACTCATCGGACGGCACTTGCCGCCCTACTTCCCTTTCTTCGCCCCATACTTGCTGCGGCTTCGCTTGCGCCCATCGACGCCCAGCGAGTCGAGCGTCCCGCGAACAATATGATATCGCACGCCCGGCAGGTCGCGCACGCGACCGCCGCGAACCAGCACGATGCTGTGTTCCTGGAGATTATGCTCCTCACCAGGAATATATGCGGTCACTTCGCGCCCGTTGCTCAAGCGGACGCGGGCGATCTTTCGCAGCGCCGAATTGGGCTTTTTGGGCGTCATCGTCTTGACCTGCAGGCACACGCCACGCTTTTGCGGGCAGGCTTCCAGGTCTTTGACCTTATTGATGCGCGACAGACTTCGCCGCGGCTTTTTGATCAACTGATTAATCGTCGGCATAGTTTCCTTCGAGTCCTTTTCCGGCGCGCAAAACGCCCAGCCATTTCCAAGAGGCGGAGGAGTATATGGAAATGCGCCCCGCATGGCAAGGCTGGGTGCAATGCGCTGGGTGCAATTCGCAACTTTTCTTCCCCTCTCAAATGCCCCTGTAGAAGCTAATTTAGCCTGGTTGCCACATCACCTCGTTAAGTCGATGTGAGGGAAAGGTGCCATGTCGATCAAACCTAAGGTTTTCAACGAACACTTCGCATTTTGCACCGGCTTCGAAAACAGCTACCCCGTCATCACCGACCATCGGGGAAAAGACCTTCGCCGGGATGGCTTTGAGCTCTCGGGCCATTACCACCACTGGCAGCATGACCTCAAACTGGTGGCGGAGATGGGCCTGCGCTATCTTCGCTACGGGCCGCCCTACTACCGCTGTCACGTTGGCCCGGGCAAATATGATTGGTCATTCCCAGACAAGACCTTCAAACTGCTGCGCCAGCTAAAGATTGAGCCGATCGCCGACCTCTGCCATTTTGGTCTTCCCGATTGGCTGGGTGCGAGCTTTCAGAACCCGGATTTTCCCCAGATGCTCGCCGAATACGCGGGGGCCTTCGCCAAGCGCTATCACTGGGTGCGGCTCTATACGCCGGTCAATGAAATACTCGTCGCGGCGCAGTTTTCCGCGCTCAATGGCTGGTGGAATGAACGATTGAAAAGTGACCGGGCATTCGTGATTGCGCTCAAGCATCTTTGCCGCGCGCTCATTCTCAGCGAGCAGGCGATTCTTGCAGTCAGGCCGGACGCCGTTTTCATTCAAAGCGAATCCAGCACCTATTACCACTCGGCCGTTCCCGATGCTCAGGATTCGGCAAGTTTCCTGAACCAGCGCCGCTTCCTTTCGCTGGACCTGTGCTTTGGCCACGCGGTGGACGCCAGCATTTATGAATACCTCTGCGATAATGGCATGAGCCCGCAGGAATACCGCTGGTTCATGGAGCAGGCTCCGCCGCTGCGCCCGAATTGCATCATGGGAAGCGATTATTATATTTCCAACGAAAAGAAGGTGACCGACCGCCATGGCACGGCCGAAGGCTCCGGGGAAGTCTTGGGCTATTACGAAATCACCAAGCAATATCACGAGCGCTACAAGCTCCCGATCTTCCACACCGAAACCAATCGCAAAGATGAGAAAGATGCCGTTCGCTGGCTGTATAAAGAATGGTTCAACATCCTGAAGCTGCGCGCCGATGATCTGCCGATCCTCGGCTTCACGTGGTACAGCTTCTTCGACCAGACCGACTGGGACGTGCAGTTGCGGGAAGATAATCATCGGATCAATCCGATGGGCCTGTACGATCTTAATCGCAAGATCCGCCCCGTCGGAGAAGTCTACCGCCATCTCATCGCCAAATGGCGGCCCGCCCTCCTCGCCCAGCCGCAGTATCGCAAGCTGACGAACGTCAAACCCATCTCGCGCCGCATTCCCGGTCATGGCGCAAACGGAATTCCGAAGAGAAGTCCAATCAAACGCGAGCGCGCGCCCGGATTCCATGGCCGGCAGGTCAGCCGAAATGAAGGGTAATCGGCCGACAGGGTTATCAATTACTGGAAGCGCTCGGCGCGCCGCACGGGCGTGCGCCGGATGAAATAGGCGAGCAGCTCGGGACGTGAGGAAACCTGGAAGTGTCGGTAGAGCATCGTGACATAATCATGGATCGTTCGCTCGGCCAGCCCCAGCTCACGCGCCACCTGCTTTTCGCTCTGACCGTCGAGCAGGAGTGAGAGCGTTTGGCGCAGCCTTCTGGAAAGACCGCTGCGGCAGAGGTGTTCCTCGGTAGCCAGTCGCAGTCCGATCAGCGGCGCGATTTGATCGTGCAGGAGCCTGAGCAGGGCAACTTCGCGCGGGCCAAATGGCGCGGCGCCGTGCGGACGATCGATGTTGATGGCCTCCGGCCGGCGGGGAAGGTCCACGATCCGAATTGACGCCACGTAATCGTCACAGTCGATCTGCTTTCGGAAGTTTTGATAGAACGGGGCTGTCCGGTACGACGCCTCGTCAGTAATCTCACCTCGGGTCACGGTCACCCACCCCTGGCGTACAATGTGGTCATACATTCTCGCCAGGCCAGGCATGGTATTTTCGGAAACGTCGTCGTAACCCCGCTGGGCCATCTGGGAGACAGCTGGCTGCACGAGTTGCTGCATCGCCGGCGTTAGCCCAACGACGCAATGCACCGAGAGCTGACCAAATCGCCCGGGTTTGCTGCCACGATCGGTGAGCATCATCCCGACGTTTCCGTTCAAAAGCCGGCAGGCGCCACGGAGCAAATGCTCGCGCCACGCGGCCGGGTCGTCCCATCGGTCGCATGTTTCGCTTACCAGTGTGACCACGTCTGAGATGTCGCTGACGGATAGCCCATCGCACACGGCCGCCACTCCTGAGTTGAGGGTGACCCCGCTGTTTAGCGGAATGCCCGCTCGTCCGCGAGCAACTATCTTAACCTTTGCAGCGTCAGTCGGCAGCGTGAAATCCGCCAGCACGAGTGTTTTGATCCCCACGCGAGGTGCACATGGACCTGTTTACGGACGAACTTCGGCGTCAGCCCTTTGGGATGTACGAGCAAATGCGCATGCACTGTCCGGTGCTTCGAGTGCCGCCACCCTTCGATGCGTGGCTCATCTTCGATTACGAGGGGGTGAAGCGCGCTCTCACTGAGCCCGATCTGTTCAGCAATGCCGTACCCGCCCCGGCAAACTGGTTCATCTTTTCTGACCCGCCGCGACATACCAAGCTGCGGGCCCTGATCTCGCGTGCATTCACACCGCGCGTCATCGCGAACCTCGAGCATCGCATCCGTTCGCTGTCGCGTCAGTTGCTCGATCCGCTGCTCGAGCGCGGCGAGATGGACTTGGCCAGAGAGTACGCAGTGCCGCTGCCGATGAAGGTCATCGCGATGATGATTGGTATCCCCGACGAGGATTGGGCGAGGTTTCGGGCATGGAGCGACTCGATTCTGAAGCTCAGCTACGCCCGCTCGGGCGGGCCGGAGGCAAAATCCGCGCTCCCAGAATTCCTCGCGGTCACGGGTGAAATGAGCACGTATTTGGCCCAGATGATTACCCAGCGCCGCGCAGAGCCGAAGGACGATCTGCTCACCCGCCTGATCGAAGCAGAGGTGGACGGCGAGCGGCTGAGTCACGAAGAGATTCTTGGATTCTTCCAGCTTCTGGTCGTCGGCGGCCAGGAAACCACCGCAAACCTGATCAATAACGCCATCCTCTGCTTTCTTGAAAATCCTGCCGAATTAGCGCGCCTTCGTGCTAGGCCGGAGCTTCTTCCCTCGGCCATCGAGGAAGTTCTGCGATACCGCTCGCCTCTTCAGTGGCTGATGCGCACGCCGACTCGAGATGTCGAGCTGCACGGGCAGGTAATCCCCGCGCGAAAGCTCGTTCTGTTGATGATCGGCTCGGCCAACCACGATGCGAAATTGTTTGCCGTCCCTGAGCGTTTTGACATCACTCGCGACCCCAACCCCCATCTGGCGTTCGGTTACGGCATCCACTTCTGCCTGGGCGCGGCCCTGTCTCGTATGGAAGCTCGCATCGCGCTGACGGACCTGCTCAGCGGGCTCGGAAAACTTGGGCTGGCCAGCAGCGAGCCTTGGGAGCCGCGCAAAGCCTTGCACGTACACGGGCCGACGCGCTTGCCGATTCATTTCGAAACCCGCAAACGCGACACGAGCGTGCTGGTCTAAAATAATCTCAGCGCTCATTCGGGATCTGGAATTCACGGGCTTGTCCTGCCTCCAGACAGCAGGCGAGGTTTTTGAACGCTAGCGAACCGCAAATGGACAACACCACGTGGAAGAGAATCAGCGACCGGTTTCAACGATGGCCTGAGGACGCAGCGTCCCCTGTGGAGGCATCGGAGTTTGCTAGCGCGGTGAAAGGGTTCGAGCCCAATATCGATCCAGACTACCGTCAATTTGTGCTGATGTATGGCGGTGGATTCGCCGGCCCGAATCCGATTTATGGTCTTCGAAGAACCGCGACTATGGGAATAATTGGCGGTGCGAGCACGGCACCAGACATAACCCGCTGGTTTAGGAGTAAGCGTTGGCCGGGCGTTGATGAATGGCTGATTTTTAGTATCGACCCGGGCGGCAACCCAGTGGGCTTCGCGAAAGATCATACCGTATGGTTATCCGATCAAACTGACTTCAAGCAGATCGTGCAGATTGCGTCCAATTTCGAAGATTACCTTCTAAAATGGTGCCTTCGACTAAGGAAGGTCGATTGACTGAATTAGAGGTTCGTCACACATTCCTGGCACCTCAGGTTCGGCACCTTCATTATGGTCGACCAGCGCCCTCGGCGGCCGCGAAGGGTCAGTGCGCGAAAGTCGGGGAGCGCCCCTTTTCGGAGGCGCTCCCCGCTCACAACTTACACCTGTTGGTCAATCCTGCAGCTTCGTTACAACACCAGAGCCGACGGTTTTTCCGCCTTCGCGGATGGCAAAGCGCAGGCCTTCATCCATCGCGACGGCGCCGGTCAGTTCGACAGCAACTTTGACGTTATCGCCGGGCATGACCATTTCGGCTCCGTCCCACGCGACCGTGCCGGTGACATCGGTCGTGCGGAAATAGAACTGCGGCGCGTATCCTTTGAAGAACGGCGTGTGTCGGCCGCCTTCTTCCTTGGTCAGGACATACACCTCCGCCTCGAATTTGCAGTGCGGCTTGACCGATTTCGGGGCGGCCAGGATTTGGCCGCGCTCGATTTCGTCAGCACCGACGCCGCGAAGCAGCAGTCCTGCGTTATCGCCCGCAAGGCCCACTTCCGACGGCTTGCGGAACTGCTCAATATCGGTGACGACCGTCGCGCGGCTACTGTCGAAGCCGACGATCTCGACCGATTCGCCGCGACGAACCTGCCCGCGTTCGATGCGGCCCGTGACAACCGTGCCACGCCCGGCGATCGAGTAAACGCCTTCGACCGGCATGAGGAACGGCTTGTCCAGGTCGCGCAGCGGCTGCGGAATCGACTGATCCAGCGCATCCATGAGCCGATCGATGCAGGCGTTGGCCTGATCATTCGCCGGATCGGCCAGCGCGGGCCTGGCGGAGCCGAAGATGAAGGGGACGTTCGCGCCGTCAAAGCCATACTTGCTCAGCAGCTCGCGCGTCTCCATCTCGATCAGGTCCAGCAGTTCCTTGGCCTCGACCAGATCGACCTTATTCACGAACACAACCAGCGCCGGCACGCCGACCTGACGTGCCAGCAGAATATGCTCGCGCGTCTGTGGCATCGGCCCATCTGTGGCACTGATCACCAGAATCGCGCCGTCCATCTGCGCGGCGCCGGTGATCATGTTTTTGATGTAATCGGCATGTCCGGGGCAATCCACGTGCGCGTAGTGCCGCTTCGGCGACTCATACTCAACGTGCGAGGCGGTGATGGTCACCGTCTTGGTCTCGTCGCGCACAATGCCGCCCTTGGCGATCGCCTTGTAATCGACCGCATCGACCGACGGATATTTGTGGGCGCTGCGCGCCGACATTGCCGCGGTAAGGGTTGTCTTGCCATGGTCAATGTGACCGATGGTTCCCACGTTGACGTGGGGTTTGCTCCGCTGAAAAAGCTCCTTGGCCATGGGGCCACCTCTCTGAGTCCGGGACGGTACGACTCGAACGTACCCGCCGGGCGGATGCCCATGCGTTACCAGCCCCCGCAGAGTCGGGGGTTCCATCGTCCCTCAAATGTCAACAAAAAAACCCCGCGGCATTGAGTACCGCAGGGTTCTGATCTTCTGAGTCTCTTTGGGTTTCGGTCGTCAACCTCCAACGAAGAGAATCAGGATCAGCCCCGCGGCCGCCTGATTATTCTGATCCCAGTTGAAATTATTGACGAACATCGAAAACCTCTATCGGCAACAAATCGGCCAAGCGTTAGCAAGGCTGAAGTTGACGAGGCAATGGTAGCCTCATGGGTGGCGGAGTCAAACCAGAATGAGGGTCTGCGGATCGGAAAGAAATGGCGTCAGCACCTCCGCTCCCAAGTCGGTCACCACAACCATATCGCAATGGCGCATGCCTTGGGCGTTTTCGATGTAGATGGCTGGCTCGACGTTGAAAACCATACCGACTTCGAGAAGGTCCGGCGATTTGGGGTGCAGGCGGGGCTGGGCGTTATGATCGATGGCGGCATAGCCAACGCCGTGGCCGGTGGCGTGCTTGAATTGGTCGCCGAAGCCGCGGTCGCTCAGGATTTGCCGGGCGGCTTTGTCTACGTCGGCGGCGCGGACGCCAGGGCGGATTGCCTGGAGGGCGGCTTCGCGCGCCGCAGAAATAGCATCGTACATCCGCTTTTGCTGATCGGTGGGTTTGCCGAGGCAAAAGGTGCGGGTGATGTCGGTCCAGTAGCCGGCGATGTTGGAATTGCAGTGGACCATGACCAGCTCGCCGGCCTGCATGACGCGATCGGAGGAAATTGCATAGGCGCCATAAGCGGAAGCGCCGCGAGGGCCAGACATGATTGCCAGATGCTGTTGATCGCGCGCGTGAGCGTTTTGATAAAGCGGCAAGCTCGCTAGTGACGCGACCGCGATCTCAAACTCGCCCGGCCGCAGCGCGCGGCGAGCGGCTTCGAAAGCGCCCTGAGCAACTTTGCATGCTTGCCGCACGCGATCCACTTCCTGCGATGTACAGATCGATCGAAGCTTGGACAGAAGACGCTTTGCATCTTCGGCATTGCTGCCCGGCAGCGCGCGATTAATGACTTCCGCAAGGCCGCTGCCGAACAGATGCATCGAAATATAAGAGGCCGGCTGGTTCGCGTCGCTCAGGTCGCATCCGATCCGCCCCCCACTCACGCCGATTGTGGAAGCCGCTTCGGTCAATGGCGGAACAATCGCATCCGTCACCGTTTGCAGTTGATCCAGCGACGCGGGTTTGTAAGGGAAGACTTCGGCCGCTCCGGTTTTTCGCGCCAGTTCGCTTTCATCTTCAGGCACAACCAGCGCCACCTTCCCCTCACTGTTGGCCACCGCAAGGCTCGTTCCCACGATCGGCCAATACCCTGCTGATAGCAGCAATACGTTGGATGGCGTGCCACAGATCAGTGCGTCAAAGCCCGCTTCGCCGATTGCGCGGGCATTACGTTGGGTTCGTTGCGAATGGTGGGCCATGTCAGCGCCTTTTCGACGTTGCGTCGTGGCGTTGTCCATTCGTATGGTAAGCCATAGGACGCAATGCGATGAATGAGCAAAGTCTTTGCCAACTTTTAACCGAAGTCTCCCGCGGCCAGCGCGGCATCGAGGAAACGGTTGAGCTCCTCAAACGGCTGCCGTTCGAACCAGTCGATGGTTTTGCTAAAATCGACCACCATCGCGCCCTTCGGCGCAATCGTCCTGAAACGATTTACTGCGAAGGTAAAACTCCGACCCAGGTTGCGATGATCTTTGAACGAATGGCCGCCCATGCCCCGCGCGTTCTCGCGACCCGCGCCTCGCCCGCACATCACCTCGAAACCTTGCAGCGCGTGCATAGGGTGAAGTACGACGCGGTTTCGCGATGTCTCTGGATTGATGATGCGCCCGCGACCGCGAATGCGTTGCAGCCGATGTTGGTTGCCGCCGGCACGAGCGATATTCCCGTGGCCGAGGAGTCGGCGATCGCACTGGAGCTGTGCGGCTACTGCGTCGAGCGGATTTACGATGTCGGCGTTGCCGGACTGCATCGGCTTCTGGCCCATCTGCCTCACCTGCAGGCAGCGCCGGTGCTGATTGTCTTCGCGGGGATGGAGGGCGCACTGCCCAGCGTCGTGGCAGGACTTGTTGCAGCGCCCGTAATCGCGGTGCCTACATCGGTCGGCTATGGCGCAAGCTTTGGTGGCCTTGCCGCACTTCTGGGCGCGCTCAATAGCTGCTCGCCGGGCATCGGGGTGGTCAACATCGACAATGGATTTGGCGCGGCGCAGCTTGCCGCCGCGATTCTGGACGGCATGCAGCCGGCATCCAAAGGAGCGGCGCAGTGACGCAGCAAATTGCCGTTCCGCTGCGCAAGCTTCGGTCCATCCTCGATGGATACGGCTCAACCCTCGTCGCCTATTCGGGCGGCGTGGACAGTGCCGTCGTCCTCATGCTGGCCGAGCAGCAGCTTGGCGATCGCGCGCTGGGGATTATCGGAAATTCGCCTGCCTATCCGGCTTCGGAACTAAACGAAGCCCTTACACTGGCCAGAAAGTTTTCGCTGCCCGTGCGAATGATCGAGACCGACGAGAGCAGTGATCCTCGATACCTGGCGAACACCGCCGATCGCTGCTTTTTCTGTCGATCGCACCTGTTTGCCCAGCTTCGAAACCTCGCCAACGAAGAAGGCTATGCGCAAGTTGCCGATGGCGTGCATGCCGACGACTTGCGCGATCACGTGGGCGGAATGAAAGCCGCCCACCAGTTCGGCGTGCGCTCGCCGCTGCTGGAAGCCGGTTTGGGAAAGGCGGATGTTCGAACGATCGCTCGCGCGCTCGGCCTGCCGGTGTGGGATAAGCCGGCGTTAGCCTGCCTGGCGTCGCGAATCCCAACCGGCACTCCCGTAACGGTTTCTTTGCTGAACCGGATTGGGCAGGCGGAGCAGAGGCTGCGCGATCTTGGTTTTGCCAACTTTCGCGTGCGACATCATGGCGAGCTGGCGCGAATCGAACTGGCTGAGGATGAAATGCCGCGCGCCCTAAATCTGCAATCGCAACTCGTCGCCCAGCTTCGCGAGGCGGGTTATCGGCACGTTACGCTCGATCTCAATCCAAGGAACTGATCATGACCATCGACTTCCCCTACCCCGGCTACCAGGACATCGCGCCACTGGAAATCACCCAGAAGAATTTCATGGGCGTCTTTTCGCCGCGCGCTTACGACCACGTGGACGAGGCCAGCGTCCTCAAAGAAGGTTTGGCCAAGCCCATCGGCGCGCCGCGCCTTCGCGAAGCGGTCAAATGGACCGATCGAGTTCTAATCATCATCGACGATGGCACGCGCACCACGCCGATCGATCGAATTCTGCCCGGCGTCTTCGAGGAGCTGCACGCGGCAGGCGTCAAAGACAATCAGATCGAATTTATCCAGGGCGTTGGCACCCATCGCCCCATGAAGCCCGAGGAATTGCAGAAAAAGCTCGGGCAATTCAACGGCAAATACAAAATCCACGAGCACCAGTACAAGGACTACAAAAGCCTGCACGATTTTGGCGCCACGCAGGATGGCACGCGCGTCACCGCGAATAAAAAGATCCTCGACTTTAATTTTGTCATGGGCATCGGCTCCATCCTGCCCCACCGGGTCAAGGGCATGTCGGGCGGGGCGAAGATCATGTTCCCCGGAATCTCCGGCAAGGAAATGATGGAGCGAAATCAGTGGGAAGCCTCGATGCACATGTCCGAAACGGTGATGGGCGTGCCGGAGAACTCGATGCGGCTACGCATGGAAGAAGCGGCTCGCATTGCGGGCCTTAAGTACATTGTAAATGTAGTATATGACACGAAATTAAAAATCGTCGGCTGCTTCAGCGGGGACATCGTCGAAGCCCACCGCCACGGCTGCATCAAGGCGCGGGAGGTTTATGCCGTACATCTTCCGACACGCTGCGACATCCTGATCATCGACTCGCATCCCGCCGATCGCGATTTCTGGCAATCCGCCAAAGGGCCTTATGCTGGGACGATGGCCGTCAAGCAAGGCGGCACGATGATCTGCGTCGCGCCCAATCCCGAAGGTGTCGCAACCAATCACGAAAACGTGTTGAAGATTGGATATCGGCCCACTTCAGAGCTGGTGTCGATGGTGCAGCAGGGAAAAGTGGACGATTTAGTCGGCGCTGCAATCCTGGCGGATGTCTGCCAGATCGTGGACAAGACCGATTGCATTATGGTTTCGCCGGGGATCAAACCGGATGAAGCCAAAAAGCTTGGCTTCCGTTCAGCCAAGACGGCGCAGGAAGCGCTGAAGATGGGGCTGGAAAAGCAGGGAGCGGATGCTTCGATAGCCGTCATTCGCTTTGGCGGCCATGCGCTGCCGGTCGTCGAGGACGAAGCAGCGGATCTTGGGCGCGTGGAGAAAAAGGGATCTCGCGGCTGAGCCCTCACTCACCGCGTCGGTTTCGAATTGGCCTCGCGATCCAGCGCCTGCGTCAGCTTGACGAGCACTCTTTGCCAGGCCTGACTTAAAGCGGCTGCGAAATCGGCCGGGGATCGACTTCGGACTGGCGCTGTTTCATGAAAAGGTAATTCAAGTCCCAGCTCATCCGCATTCTGATATTGGCGGATCAGGAAGAACCGGCCTCCGACAACCGCAGTGGGTGCAGCCTTGTTGGATGAGTCGATGTAGAAATCCGTGACATTGCCTTCGAGACGAAGTTTCGATTGCAGACCGCTGGCGGAATCGACCACCGTCATCGGGCCATGCGTGTCGAGCCATTGCACCAGCGAACCCGTGAGAAGTGAAGCCGGCGGCGCGATGAAGTTGTTGTAGTAATCGGTGTCGAACTGCGTCGGCCCGAGCCGGTAAACAAATGTTGCCGCGTCGTAAGGCGGGCTGACGCGAATCGTGCCGACGCGCAATACGCCTGCATGATGCGCGGTCGGCGCTGCAGAATTACTGTTCTCGTTTGCCGCGGACGTCTCGATGGCAAAATATCCCTTTGCCACCGGCGGCTGCTTGAGGATTCCGCCGCAGCCGGCCAAAGACAGAGAAAATATCCCAGCCAGGACGGCCAGCAGCGTTCGCACTGAATGATTCACCAATCGAAGCTCCATAATTCTTCCCTTTTACTGGCCCGGCTCCTTGCGCGGGGGCGGCCCGCCAAGAATCAGCCGGGACGGATTCTCTCGCGCATCGCTCGACAGCGCGGCAAGGTTTTCAGCCGTGCGCCGCAGATCCGTGATAATGGCCTGAATATCCTGCTGCTGGCTGGAGATGAGCGTGCGAAGTTCCTGAGCCGTCCCGCGAAGATCACCAATTGTTTTACCCGCACCCGCGCTGTCGTCGGCAACGTTGCTCAGAGTTTTGTCCAGTCGTTTGTCATTGAGGAGTTGATCCAGCCGGGCGCTGGTGGCCTTGAGTTGGCTGGCGATGGCCGGCAGATCATTCATGGTTTTATTCAATGGAGCGCTATTCGCATCGATGACCTTGCTCACGTTATCGATAGCGCCGCCTGCGCTTTTGACCAGGTGATCGATGTGCTGCACGACGCCGGGCAGATTCGCCTTGCGCAAATCTCCGGCAAGCTGCTCTGCAGCGCTCATCACTTGTGTCATCGTGTTGGGAGCGGAGGGAATATAAAGCGTCGGCGATTTCCAATGAACGTCCAGCTCGGGCGTCTTGGGATCGACATAATCCAGCCCGACAAAGACGCCGCCCGTAAGCCCCTGCTGATCGACGCGCGCCCGCAGTCCGTTCTTGGTCATCTGTGCAAACATGTCGTGAATTTCCTTCAGATTCATTCCTTTGAACTGGCTTGAATCCAGTGACATATCGATCAGGACATAGCGAGCAATGCGGTGCGACTGCGCGCTCAGGCCCCCCTCCTTGTCGGCCGCGAATGCGATTGAGGTAACCCGTCCAATTTTCACACCTCGATATTCAACCGGCGCGCCGACATCCAGCCCGCTGATTGATTCATCGAGGACGGTCTGCATGGGGATGTGTTTCTCGAGCAATCGCTCCGCCCCCAGGGCAATCACCGCCGCCACCATCATTCCGATGCCGATCAGGACGAACAGTCCAAGCTTGAAATATCGTGCATTGTTCATGACTTGCCTCGATGGTTGGCTGAAGGTCGAGCGCCGCCGTTGCGGCTCGGGACGGATTTGGAACTGTCAGTTGAATGCGAATAGTGCTCAAGCGGTTGCCGGCTGAAGAACGCGCGCACCCATAGGTCGGGGCTGCAATCGCGCAATTCGGCTGGATCGCCTTCGGCGACGATCGTCTTTTTTTCTGTTGAAAGAAGAAGCACGCGATCGGCGATCGCAAAAATGCTCGGCAATTGATGCGAGACGATAATAAATGTCATGTTCAGCAGTTTCTGAAGCGCGAGAATAAGCTGATCTAACTCGGCCGATGTAAAGGGATCGAGCCCGGCGGAAGGCTCATCGAGAAAAAGGATCGTCGGATCGAGCGCCAAGGCCCGGGCGATGCCTGCCCTACGCTGCATGCCGCCGCTCAATTCAGCCGGCTTCTTCTGGGCCTGCTCGGCTAAGCCTACCAATTGCAGCTTGGTCAGCGCCACCATAGCGATCATTTGGTGAGACAAGTGGGTGTAAGTCCGCAGCGGAAGCTCGACGTTTTCCAGGACCGTCATCGAACCAAACAAAGCGCCGCTCTGAAACGCGACGCCGATGCGCCGAAGAATGCGCTGGCGATCATCGATCGCGGCGGCAGCGAGATCCTCTCCCTCGATGAGGACTTTGCCGCGGGTCGATGCCTCCAGACCAAGCATGTGCCGAAGGAGCGTGCTTTTCCCGCTGCCTGATGCGCCGGCGATGACCAGCACTTCGCGCGGATGCACCTGAAAATTGACGCCTTCAAGAATCGTCTGGCCCCCGTATTGAACGGTCAGATCCTGGACCTCGACGATCGGATCGGGCTCCGGTTGCTCGAGCCGGCAGGTGCTGGGCGAAGTTGATGCATCAGGCAATTTGGGATCAGCGGATGGGTCCACCCTCAAATCCTCATGAAATAGTAGATCACTCCGAAGCAGCCATCCGTGGCGACGACAATCAGGATCGACATGACGACCGATCGGGTCGCGCTGTCGCCGGCGGCGCGCGGGCCGCTACCAGTGCGAAGGCCGCAGAAGCATCCCACCATTCCAATCATCAGCCCCTCCAACACGGTCTTCCCGATGCCACCAAATACGTCGGGCCAGTTGAGGGACTGGTGGGCTTGAATGAGGTAGTGGATGAAGGCCATGCCGTGATAGGCCATGACGGTGTAGCCGCCGATGATGCCGGCCAGATCGCAGAACATGCACAGCAGCGGCGCCATGAGCAGTGCGGCCAGGACTCTGGGAACCGTCAAAAAGCGCACGGGATCAAGTCCCATGGCGCGAAGCGCATTGAGTTCCTGGTCCACCTTCATCGTTCCCAATTCGGCAGCCAGCGAAGATCCGGTTCGGCCAGCCATCAGCAGCGCGACGATCAGCGGACCCAACTCGCGCGTGACCGCAATCGCGACCACCGCGGGAATGACGGTCCGTACGCCATACCGCTCGGTTTGCTCGGCCGATTGGAATGCAAGCATGACGCCAATCAGCAGACCCAGCAGGAGCGTAATCGGCACCGCATCAGCGCCGATTTTTTCGCATGCCGCCATCAGATCACCCCATCGCACGCGACGCGGATGGAACGCCGCCCAGACGAAAGCCGTGCAAACTTCGCCGACGAAGGCAACCATCGCCTTCGCTTCGGCCAATGTGCAAGAGACTTTCTCGCCCAGCCGGATAACAA
>JANWHF010000033.1 GCA_025450555.1 Tepidisphaeraceae bacterium
ACCGCCTGCGGATTGGGAAAGGACCAGACGATCCAGAACCGTCTAGATGGAATGTGATCGGCTCGCGGAATTTCATCATGAACCCGTGCGTCATCAATGGGCCAGTAGCAATTCCATTCTCGACCCTGCAAGGCATAAATCCCGTCATTCGGTTGGATATGCATCCGAACGTATTGCGCGATCGGGCGAAGGTGGGCTCGCGTCTGCGGGACAATCAGATGCTGACCCGCACTATAAAGTGCGATGCCAATGACGAACGCAGTAGGAACTGCGGCAAATACCCCAATCGCGCGATGAGCGATCTGCCAGAAAAATGCGAGTCCGATCACCGAAAGAAGGATGGTGCCGGGAACGAGAAAAGTCGTGAGTCGTGCCCCGTCAAAGGGATATCGATGAGCCGCGGCGGCGAGAATTGTCAGCACGATCGGCCCCGCGAGCATCGTAAGCCGCGCGAATTGTCTTGTGCGAAATATGGCGAAGCAGCCAACCAACACACCCGCCAATACCACAGGCCCGGCTCCGCGAACGGCATAGTCGCTCATCGAAACAAGTTGATGGAGAAGCCAGACGGGCCATCGCAGCGGATGCCAAAAATCGAGGAACGCCTCCTGCCAGTATGCATCCAGGGCGGCATTCTGCTGCGCGCGGACGATGGTCTTGAGCAAGACCAGAAACACTGCACTAACGAGGATGTTCCCCAGCAAAAAAATCAGCAGATTTCGCCCCCATTTTCCCTCTCCCGGTACTCCGGGGGAGGGTAGGGTGGGGGTTATTTCTGTGGCCTTATGGAAACAGCCCCCACTCCAACCCTCCCCCGCGGTAGCGGGAGAGGGAGTAGAGGCGTCAGCCGGCTTGGCGACAGACGCGCTGTTGCGCAATAGCCCCGGCAACATCGCCGCGCTGATGCCGAGAAAAATGAAAATCGATGGGTAAGACAGCGAAACTCCAATCGCTGCCGCCAGGCAAACAAACAGAAATCGCGTTTCAGTGGTTTTCGATTTCCGCGCGGGAAGCCCGATCGTCAACAGCAACGTCGCGACTGCCGCATCCGTTCCATATGGCTTCACTTCCGTGGAATGCCAGATCAGCATTTCCGAAACGCCAAAAAGAAGCACCGCCAGCGCATCCCATGGCGGCCCAAAAAGTCGCCTCGATAAGAAAACAAATAGCCCGAGCGCCATCAATCCCGACGCGAAAGGCAGCGCGCGCATCGCCAATTCCCCTTCGCCCAGCGTTCGCACGATCCCGCGCTCGGCCACCAGGAACAGTGGCGGGGCCGCCTGATCAAACTGCAGAGGACCAAGCAACTGCTTCGCCGTCTTCACACGGATATTGATCACTAATGACGCTTCATCCGCCCAGAACGAGGTGTCGGCAAGATATTGCCGCACCCGGCAGGCGGTTCCGAACACCACCGCTAAAAGCATCAATGCAACTGCATGCCGTCGCGCCCATCTCTGCCCATCCGACAACGCGCGATCCTTCGCCCGTTCGCTCAAAGGCAAATCCGTAATGTTCTGCGCCCGATCCATCTGCAATCGTCTTCCACTTCGATGCGACGCTTTACCTCAGCCAATCGCGTTCGTATCCTGCGCTCATGGCCAATCGCATCCTTGTCACCGGCGGCGCGGGATTCATCGGCTCGCACCTGTGCGAACGCCTCCTGCGCGATGGGCAGAGTGTGACCGTTCTGGATGATTTTTCCACCGGTCGCATGTTAAATATCGCCCATCTGATCGACACCAAGGGCTTCCAGATCGTTCGCGATTCGGTCGAAAATGAATCGACCGTCAACACGCTCGTTGCCGCCTGCGACGCGGTTTATCACCTGGCGTCGGCGGTGGGGGTGCAGCTTATTCTCGACGAGCCGGTCCGCACGATTCGCACCACCATTCACGGCACCGAAGTGGTCCTCGAAGCGGCCAACCGCTTCCGCCGGCCGGTGCTCATTACCAGCTCATCCGAAGTATACGGGAAAGGCGCCCGCGTGCCGTTTGGCGAAGATGATGATGTGGTGATGGGCGCGACGCGCTCGAGCCGATGGTGCTACGCCTATGGCAAGGGCATCGATGAATTTCTTGGACTCGCCTATTTCCGCCAGTTTGGTTTGCCGGTAGTGATCGTCCGACTTTTCAATACAGTCGGCCCTCGCCAAGTCGGTATGTATGGCATGGTCCTCCCGCGCTTTGCCCAGGCGGCGCTGGGGCAGAAAGACCTGCAGGTCTATGGGGATGGCAAGCAGACGCGCTGCTTCTGTCACGTCAGCGATGTGGTCGATGCCCTCGTTCGCCTGATGGCCACCCCTGAAGCCCTGGGCCAGGTTTACAATCTCGGCAGCGACGAAGAAGTCTCGATCAATGAGCTGGCCGAGCGCGTCATCCGCCTCAGCGGCTCATCGAGCAAGCTCCAGCACATCACCTACGAGCAGGCCTACGGCCAGCGTTTCGACGACATGCCCCGCCGCGTCCCGCGCCTCGATCGTATCCGCTCGGTGATTCCTTTTTCACCGAAGCTGAAGCTCGACCAGATCATCGCCTCGGTGGTCGAAGAAAAGAAAAACCAGACGCGATAACTGTAAAGCGCGTCGTCAGTCACGTTTTAGCCGCCCCGCCTGCGGGGCGCGTCGAGCGGGATGGAAGCACTCGCGCTGCGAAAATGGCGAGCAGTGATCCCTTTGAATCTCAAAAACGGGTTTACATGGAACACCACCAGCCGCGCCCCGAAGGCGGGGCGGCTAAAAATGGTTGTTCACCTTCATTCATCGCAATGATTTTTACGCCAACGAATATCCAGATTGCCCCAGGAAGTCGGATTCGAAGCTGCGCTCGGCCTGCATGACAAAATCGACGTCGCGCTCGTCATTAGCGCCGATGAGGTCCACGACGATGCCTTCCTTGTCGCTGGTGGGGCCGCAGGAGCACCAGTATTCAGTCTTCTTTTTATTGCCGTACCAGTGCTTTTCGGTGGTGACCTTATTGGCAAATTTCAGGCCGCCGGTCGGGGAATACTTGGATGACTTGGCCTGCCAGTTGTGAACGCCCCCCGATTGATCCATGCCATGCTTGATGCCCTTGGCCATGCGATCGGTGGGGGCGGAGCCTTCGCAGCCGATCAAGAGGCCGCCATATTCGTTGGGCAGGGGGGCGTAATAGAGAATGTATAGATGCCCATGTTGCCCATCGGCGCTGATCCGGTTACCGGTCCAGGGGTTGGCTTTGCCTTCGCCGCCCAGCGCGACGTTCATGCCAAAGTGCTGGCCGCGATTGGTCGCGCTGCGGGCAAAGCCGTCGATGAAGCCTTTGCCCTCTTCCAAGTAAAGCTTGCGCGTGCCACCCAGTAGGATTGGATCCTTTCGCTGGCTGAGCGCATGGGTCGCCGCCTTGCGCGCCTGCGGCTGCGGCCAGAGCCATTTCCAGAATTTGTCCTTGTCCGCGGCCGGCGTATGCGGAAGCTGAACCAGCACGCGCCCGCCATGCGACAGCGCCGTGGCGATCGGCCCGCCCAGCTTTTTCCAGGGCTCGTAGCGCGACTTGCGCTTCACGAACATTCTTCCGTAATAAAGAATGGAAAATACCCGCCGAACCAATCCCGTATGGTCGGAGTTCAAGGCCCCGTACCACATCGCCACGTCCTGGCGCATCACCTGCTCTTCATAGGTGCCGATCTGCTCGCAGGCGGCATGCTTCATGAACGAATGGCGGTCGTCCAGCGACTTCGAGCGATCCTTGCTGTTCTTATCGAGATAAGTGGTCCCCATGTAATTCTGGTCGAGATAGAGCTCTTTGTAGACCAGCGACGGGATGAAATTCGGCATGGGCAAACTCCCATGGTTTGAGGATAGGCAAATGAGTCACCCGCCAGCCCGATGCCCGCGAGAGAGCCCGACGGGAAACGATTTCGCTATGGTATGACCCGCCCGCCCGCATCGCAACAGCCGTTCATCGGGCAAAAATAAGATGGGAGCACATGCAATTGATGATCCGTTTGCGGGCGTGATAGAACCTGAAGGGCGGCGGTGCTCCTCCGCCGCGAATATTGGAGAAGCGTGGCTCACCGCTTCCCGCTTCCCACGACAAATAAAGAGCCGCGCACGAAGTAAGCGGATTCGCGCGACAGCGCTCCCTCCGCTTAATTAAGCGGTCCCGACGCGCTGGTGCGAGTTCTCAACGCGCGTTCGCGCGACCAATCCGCATCCGTATCCTGGCGCGTTGTTCGAAGAATCCGCTTACTTCGTGCGCGGCTCTTTAAATGCAATCGTTACTGCGGCGCTGATGGACTTCCCTGCCGGCTCTTCACCATCGCCGGTGGGGGCCACGAGTAGGGACCCACATTGCCGCGCTCCATGCGGAAGTAATAGGTGACTTCGCCGGTGGGGGGGACTTCCAGGCCGCTCCAGGTCTGTCGCATGCCGGGCATTCGGGGGAACTCGATTTGGACATCATGCTTTCCTGCAGGCGCAGCGAGCGGAATAATGAAAACCGTCCTCGGCAGAAATTCCCATCGCCGCAGGTCGGCCTGGCTGCTGGCCTTCATCGCAATTCCGCCCGCGATCAATCCCAACGCGACATAAGGATTCGCCCGCCGATCCGTCCCCGCGTAAGCGGCTCCGCCAACGATCATTCCCGTTCCCAAAACCGATTTGACCGCGCGAATCGTATCGATGCTCTGCCAGCGCCGATCCTGGGCGAGGGCCAGCAGATCGATCGGCGGCAGCGCCGCATCCCTCACATTCACCGGCCGTCCATCGACGCTCAGCACCGGCAGCGGAATCGGCCCTTCCTCCCGAGGCGTCGGCCTGAATCCCGCGATCGTTCCATCGCGACTGGTCACCTTCTCCGGCCCAAATCCGTAATCGACCACCAGCAGCATGTTCGATTGCTCGTTGCGATGGAAATCGGCCAGCGTGCGAAGGTCGGGACGCAGGTCCACGACTCGCTCGAAAGCCTTGCGCGCATCGTCCGGCTTCCCCAGCCGCTGATCGCATCGACCCAGCATCAGATAAGCCAGCACGAAATTGCTTTCGACCTGCCGATATTGATCGGATGCATCCCCATCTTTTCCGTAATCGCGCAACTTAAAGAGCGCGTTCTCAAAGGCGGCTCGCGCGTTGTCGTACTCGTGATGCATGTAATAGACCAGGCCCAGATAAAAATTGAGCATGGCCCGCTCGAAAGGCTCGCCTTTCCAAACCTTGATGTTCTCGGAAAAAAG
>JANWHF010000034.1 GCA_025450555.1 Tepidisphaeraceae bacterium
CTTGATTCCAGAAGCTCGACAAATTGATGTGCAGCGCGTCGAACGGCCTGCTTGCGGTGCTTGGGTCGAGCATCCAACGAATCGACAACTTTTTGAGAGCGACTGCTCACGCGAAATCCTCCAACATAACGCACCCGGCCCGGCTGCCCCGCGATCGCTAACGACCTATAGGGCGCAATCGACGGCTGCTCAAAGCATTTGCCGCCATCAAGCTGCCACTGAAAAGAGCGGCGTGACTAGGCCAATTACACCTTTGTAGTCCATTACAACTTATTGAAAACAACGCTACCGACGCCATTCCGATGGTGATCCCACAACCAGGGCCATTGCGGCCCTTCCCGGCGTCCAGAGTTCACGGCTGGGAGTATAAACCGACGGGGCAAAACGGTAAACATTCAATCTGCTGACCTCGATAAAAAATCGTTACTCGATTCCACCACATATTTTCGGACCGTGTCGTGTAACGCCCGCGAGTTTTTCACGCCCGCCATTCCCTGCTATGGTGAAAGGTTTCAGTTGTTCCTGTCCCTATCAGAGAAGGAGCCCTGCATGAGCATCAGGCATTGTAGAACTGCCGCGCTGGCGATTGCCACCCTTTTGACATTTTCATTCCAAGCCCGCGCCGATGAGCCAGCCACCAACGCTTCGGCGATCCAGCCTCATGCGTCGGAATTGGCGCCGGGGACGGTTCCGAATGCTCCCAATGCCGCCCGACAACCGCTGATGCTCATGTTGGATCGCACCGGGCTCGGCTCGTCGCTCGAAGCGGCTCGGATCAACATCTTCGGCCACATCGAAGGCTCCTACACCTGGAACTTCGATAACCCGGCGCAGAATCTGAATCTCGGCCGCGAGTTTGATATCGAGCACAACAAGGGGCTGGTGAACCAGATCGATCTGAATGTCGAACGGCAAGTCGATCTGACAAGCAAAACTTTCGATGTCGGAGGCCGCATCGAAATGCTGTACGGCACCGATGCCCGTTTCATCCACTCCAGCGGCATGTTTGACGACGATGATTTTTTCCACGGGCCTGAATATCAGTTCGATATTCCGCAGCTTTATGTCGATTTGGGGTTGCCGGTAGGAAATGGGCTACGCATCCGAGCCGGGAAATTCCTGTTCTTCAAACAGATTGATCCCAATTCGAGCGTCTTCTATTCGCACAGCTTCAGCTTCGGAAGCGCGCTGCCTTTTACATTGACTGGAGTGACCGGCTATTACCCGATCAGCGACCAGCTCAACGTGGAGGCAGGCATTTCGCGCGGCTGGGGTCAGTCGCTCAAGGACAATAACGGCTCCCCCGATGCTCTGGGACGCGTGCGATACATAATTAACAATCGCACCGATATCACGCTTGCCGCGATCATCGGGCCCGAGCTCGATCACGATAATTCGCATTACCGCTCGGTGTTCGACTTTACGTTTTATCACGCCTTGACGGATCAGTTCACGATCATGGCCGATGCGGTTTACGGGTATCAGGCCGAGCCCGCCGGGAAGACTGCCGCGATGTGGTACGGCGCCTCAGGCTATGCGGTCTACCAGCTCAGCGATTACCTGGCACTTGCCGGCCGCGTCGAGTGGTATCGTGATGAAGAAGGCTTCACCACGGCGCAGTCCCAGAACCTGTTCGAGGGAACGATCGGCCTGACGATCACGCCCTTCCCACACGATTCAGTCGGACGGAACCTGCGCATCCGCCCCGAGCTCCGATACGATTATTCAACTCGCGCTTACTTCGACGCCTTTTCCCGTCACGATCAAACGACGGCGGCAATCGACGCCTATTTCGACTTCTAGACCAGATTATTCAAGAGGAATTAACCGCAGATAAACGCAGATGATCTGCGGTTGATATGAATTAGCAGAAATCGGCCGCCTGCTGCTGGATGGCCTTGCCACCTGCGCGCTTTTCTCCACCGCCGGCAATGCAGATGGGAACGCGCTGCGCCGGCACTTGGTGATCCATGAAATCGAACCAGGCGCGGATGTTGTCGTTGATTCGGCCCGCGTCGTTGCCGACGCCATTCGTGTCGTCCATGATCAAGAAATCGATTCCGATGTCGCGAAACTGGGCGTAATCGTGGGCGATGATCGCTGGATCACCGGCGGTGTATAGGCCGATGGAGGGCAGGCGTGTGCAGTTGGCCCAATGGTGGAACTGATCGTCCTTCATCCACCAGGTCGAAATCCAAAGGCCTGCCTGAGGCCGTTTCTCCCGCGCCGTAGCGCAAGGCGCAAGATCGGCCAGTACGAGAATTGCCGCAATCAAGGTTATGTAACGCATAACGGGCCGGCATCATATCGACCGCTTGGGGCAGCGTCCGCGCCTGGCGTTGAACTTTCTCATTTGAACGATTTCCAACATTTTCACGTTCCGCAACAGCATTCCAGCCGGTAGGTAATGGATGTGATGGGGCGGTCCGAAGCCGTTAATCTCCGTATCAGTACCTCAATCAGAGGGACCTGCACCACATGCTTCCTTATAGTGCTGGCGGTTTTCTTATCCGCGATTACTCGGGCTGATTCGAATCAGGCTTACAACGGACCTGCCTGTGCCGCACCGCTGGATGATTTTTTTGCAAACCAGGTCTGGCCCAAAGTCGGTGCAAAGACATGCCTGGAGTGTCATAAGACGGGCGGCGATGCCGACGACAGCGACTTCATTCTGCTGGATCCGCAATTTGGCCAAAATGATCAGCAACGAGATCAGGCGATGCGCCACAATCGCGACCAGTTCGTGCGCATGGCGCGGGCCAAGGAAGGCGATCAATCGCGCCTCCTGCTGAAAGTCATCGGAAAGCTCAAACACGGCGGCAAGCTTGTGCTCAAGCCCGATTCGCCGGGCTATGAGGTATTGGCGAAGTTTGTCATGCGTTTGTACGCCCCGACCGATTCGTCGGCGCGCGTTACATCTTCAGACAAAAACGAGCCGCCCTTCTTTGATGGCGTGGTGATGCTGGACAATCGGCAGTTGCTGCGCCGCGTGACGCTCTCGCTGGCCGGGCGATTGCCGACCGACCGGGAAATGAGCGCCGTCGAGAAAAATGGTGTGAAGGCGCTTCCGCCGTTGCTCGATTCCATCATGACCGAAGATGCCTTCTATACGCGCCTGCGCGAGGCATTCAACGACGTCTTCCTCACCCGCGGCTTCGGCGATAATCCGGAAGATGCGCTGTCCTATGAATACTTCGAGAAGAGTCGGGGCTGGACCCAGAAATTTAATTTGAGCAGCATCGCCGACGCCAAGGCTCGGCAAAAAGCGCGATACAAGCTGCACGACAATTACCGCGATGCCGTGCTCGGCGAGCCGATGAAGCTCGTCGAGTACATCGTTCGCAACAACCGTCCGTTCAGCGAAATCGTGACAGCCGATTACATCATGGTGTCGCCCTACTCCGCCCGGGGCTACGGCATCTACGATGAGGTGCGATCGCAATTCAAGAATCCTGACGATCCTTTTGAGTACATCCCGGTCAAGCTCAAAGCGCTCAAAGGCCGAAGCCGGCAGGCGGATGAAGATTCGGCAAGCGGCTACTATCCCAGTGCCGGGTTGCTCACGACATTTCAGTACCTTCGCCGATATCCGACCACCGAGACCAATCGCAATCGCCTTCGCTCGCGGATGTTTTATCTGCAATTCCTTGGCGTCGATGTGCTGGAGCTGGCGGCGCGCGTCTCCGATGCCGCGGCCGTCACCGCGAAATTTAAGGTTCCCACGATGCAAGCAGCCGAGTGCGTCGTCTGCCATAAAACGGTCGATCCTGTCGCCGGGCTGTTTCAGGATTACTGGGATTTCAACGGTACCTATGGCCGACGAAAAGGCGGCTGGTTTACCGATATGTTTCCGCCGGGCTTTGAAGGCGAAAAGCTGCCGCCCGATCAGCGCTGGCGCGCTCTTCAATGGCTCGGTGAGCGGACGGTTAAAGATCCTCGCTTCGTGGTAGCGATGGTCGGGCATGCTTACTACCTGCTGACCGGTCGGAAGGTGCTGACTCCGCCGAAGGACATTGATGATCCGCTCTTTTCCGCGCGGCGACGTGCCTACCTGGAGCAGCACAAAGAGATTGAGACCATCGCCGATCGCTTTGCCAAGGATCACTTCGATTTTAAAGGCGTCATCAAAGACTGGGTCCTGTCTGACTTTTATCGCGCCGATGGTTTGACGACTGCCATGGCCAACCCGAACCGGCGCGCCGAGTTGGACGATGTCGGCCTGGTTCGACTGCTCTCGCCCGAGCAGGTTGAGCGCAAGGTGGCTGCTGTTTTCGGTAAGCCCTGGGGTAAGCTCGATGATCAGATGGCGATGCTCTATGGCGGAATCGATTCCAAGGAAGTAACCGAGCGCGCTACCGATCCCAGCGGCGCGATGGGCGCGATCGAGCGCATCTTGGCCAATGATGTAGCCTGCCGAGAGACGGGCTTGGATTTCAGCCGTCCGCCCGTGGAAAGAAAACTGTTTGCCGATGTCGAACCCGACACGCTTCCCGGCTCATCGCCGCAGGCGGATGGAAAAATCCGCAAGACGATCGCGCATCTGCATCAGCGAATCCTGGGAAGATACGATGCTCTCGATTCGCCGGAAGTGAACCGGACGTACGAGCTGTTTGCTGGAATCGTTGCGGATGCCGCGCAGCGAAAGGGCATTGAGAAGGAGGACATCTGGAGTTGCCGGCAGGGGCTGGAGCATCCGGTGCCGGATCCTCATTACACGGTGCGCGCCTGGCGGGCGGTGGTAACCTACCTGCTTCGCCGGCCGGAGTTTCTTTACGAGTGAGCCGTCATGCGACGTGATTTTCTAAAACTCTGCGCGTTAGTTGGCCTCAGCTTCGTTTGGCCCGAGAACCTATCAGAGCTTTTAGGCGCGGAGGTCAAGGAGGAAGCTGCATACGAAGGGCCGTACTACGTCGTGTTCAACGCATCGGGCGGCTGGGACACCACCTATCTGATGGATCCCAAGGGAGTCAATGGAATCAATCGGCTCTACCAGCAGGGCGATATTCAGACCCAAGGTCATCACACCTTCGCCCCGACCGCCAAAAATGCCAGGGGCGGAATGACCAACGAGGATTTCTACAAAGCCTTCGGCGACGAACTGCTCGTGCTCAACGGACTCGATTACTCGATCAACAACCACGCGCCCGGCCAGCGATACATGGCCACCGGAAAGCTCGACAGCCTGGCCTATCCGACTTTCGCGGCACTCGTGGCTGCGTGTCGCGGGCCGACCTGTCCGCTGTCGTTCCTGACCTTCGGCAATTATTCCGCCACTGGAAATATCGTGGCGATGTCGCGCGTGCCATACCTGCCTTCGCTTCAGCGCATCGCCAATGCCGACGCGATCGACGGAAATCTGCGAGCGCCTTACCACAGCGATTTTGCTCTCAAGCGCATCGAGCAGGCGCTGCGCGAGGAAAATCAGTCGCGGGAGATGCCTGAGGTCACCGCGGGCAAGTCGGAGTTTTGTCTGCCGCGCCAGGAACGTGCCGAAAACATGCTTTTCGCGGCACAGGTCAATTCCAAAGCCCTGCAGCGCATTACGCCGTATATTCCTAAATCGATTCCCAAAGAGCGTCTTTCGCAGCAGGCGGAAATCGCGCTGGCTTCCTTCAAAGCGGGCGTCTGCGTTTCAGCGAATCTCA
>JANWHF010000035.1 GCA_025450555.1 Tepidisphaeraceae bacterium
AGACCGATTGGCCGTTATTGGGCGCATCCTTATACAACCATTTGGTCGATCCGCCTGGCAGGTACCACCCTGTTCGCGCCTGGGCCAGCAACGGCGTCGAAGCTCCCAATCCAGACGCCGCGGTGTAAGTAAATGTCTTTGAGTTGGCGGCGCTCGTAATGGTAAACGTACCGTCGTAGCCGGCCGGGCTTACGCCTTCGATATTGACCTGTTTGCCCGCTTGAAAGCCCTCGGCGGTAGAGGTGGTTACTGTGACCGTGCTTCCCGATTCACTGATTGAAACAATATTGACCTCTTGAACCACGCCGCTGACGGTAGCCCATGCTTTGGGCGTGGCATATTGCGAATGGAAAGCAGCCAGCTCGGTCATCGACACCGGCTGGGAAGGGTCGGCAGCAATCAGCAGCCCTTGATTAGTCGATGGATCAACTTCCGAACCATAATTAACGACGGTATTTCCATTGTTGGGAAATTCCGTGCCACTGGTTGATGCAGAGCCGACGTCGTTGACGTTGTATCCCCACAGCAAATTCGAGAGTGTGTGGAAGCCCGGCTCATTCTCATGCTCCGTCTCATATTGCCAGTAGCCGGCAAGGTTGACCGTCTGGATCGGATTGATCGGGTCGTCGGAGTTGATGGTGAGCGTGCCGGTCCAGACTCCGCCCGCCTGGTCGCTGGGGATACCCGAGGTGCTTTGAGTGTCGTTGGTCTGATCGCCCGTGTGAGGCGGATTGCTGTTGCCGATAAACTGGATGGTGACATTCAGCGAGGAACCGGCGGCAATCGACGTATGAGGCGCGGGAGGATTTACCAGCGTCCAATTGGTCGTGTCCGAAAGCGTCAGGCTGTTGAGCACAAGCGGCTGGTCGCCGGTGTTGTTGATCGTGATCGAATGCGTGTTGTGAACCACGTCCGGCACAATCGAGTTCACATAGGTAATGCGGTTGAACACCACCGTCGTGGAGCCCGGCGAAGTTTGATTCAGGTTGATTCCCATCACCGGCGAATTGTTAGCGGTTGTATTCGACGGGACGGAGCCGCTCGTCGCATTCGGCGCAGCTTTGACGTTGCTGATGATTCCCACAAAGTTGATGAAGCTGTTGTATGTGCTGGAATCGTAATCTTCGATGGCAAAGACAAAGCTGTTGGGAACGACGGTCCCGTTTGCCGTTTCCATCGGGAAGAAGCGGACCTTGCGCAGGCCATCGGTACTGCCGGTGTTCAGGGCATCTTCGCTGTAGTGAATGTCGAGTTGTCCACTGGGGATGGTGGTGCCGGGGAACGTGCCGTAGAGGGCGAACGGCGCGCTGCCGGGGTTGAAGCTGGTAGCGCCCAGTGCGGTGGGATCGACAATCTGCGCATCGTTTTTCCCAACATAGAACAATTCATTTAGCGCGCTCGGATTTCCCGGCATGTAGTAACCAATTCGACTGACAGCAGACGTGGCCGCCGAGAAGCTCCCAAGTGGCGTGATCGTCACCGGCGATCCTGCACTGTCCACGACCAGCCGCTGCATCGGCACTTCCTGGCTGGAAGGGTCGGGGTTGATCGGGTAGGCCTGCGTGTTGATGTTCACATCGTTCGGCCCCGCACCCACAATCGTCGGAATGTTCTGCGCTCGCAGAACCTGCACCAGCGACGGCTCCAGCGTGCCAAACTGCCCCGGCGTTCCGATTCCGTGCAGGTTCACATCGAAAGTCGGGTTCACCGGGTCATCGCTCTGGATCTGCAGCAGGGCCGACTGCAAGCCCCCAGCCGTGGCGGTGTATTGCAAATCAATGGTAAATGACGCGCCCGGCGCCAGGCTGGCCGGAAGACTGGCGGAATTTGTGATTACAAAGTCCGAAGCGGCGGCGGTCGTCGATGGATCGTCGATGACGCTGAAAGCCCCGCCAGCGAAGTTTAAGGGCGCGGTGCCGGCGTTGGTGATCGTGGCGGTTTCAACCCGGCTGGCGGCGGCGCCGCTATATCCCTGCGCAACCGTATTGAATGCGACCGCGTTGTTGACTGCCGAAGTTGTGACGGACAACAGCGGCGTTCCGCTCAGCAATTGCCGGGGCTCGAGCAGCTCGACCACGGCATTGCATGCCTTCTCGACAGACCGGCGGCCCTTCTTCACGCATTTTCTCATGAATCTCGTTCTCCTGAGTGCTCTCTAGCCTATCGTCTCAGATCGCCAGCGGCCATTATCGAGCAAATCGGACCGCTCCGCTACAGCCGGCAAAGCGTTAGCCGCTCTGCGGTGCCCGTGAGAATCGGCGGCAGGCTCCTTCCCCTCCCTCGGTACTCCGGGGGAGGGCAGGGTGGGGGTGCTTCGCGCAGCTCGCGATAAATTGGCCGCCCCCTCCCCAGCCCTCACCCGGGCGTACCGAGGGAGGGAGACAAAATCTTACGCCCAATTGTGTTATGCATCCCGCGCCTCCCCTTGCAACATTGCCGCCCCACCGCACCGTCCGCTACACTGCCGCATCCAAGTTTCAATCCCATCGGAGCACAAGGAATGATTCGCCCCGCTATCTTCAAGTCCCCCACATCTATTATCGCAGTCTTGCTGCTTCTTCTTCCACTATGCATCCCCGCCGCGCGCGGTCAGCAATCTGCCGTACCCGCAACGAAGCAAACTCCCAACATCGTCATCATCATTTCCGATGATGTCGGCTACGGCGACGTGGGCTGCTACGGCGCGACGCGCGTGAAGACGCCGAACATCGATCGCCTCGCGTCGCAGGGCTTGCGGTTCACCGATGCCTACGCCACCTCGGCCACCTGCACGCCCAGCCGCTATTCGCTCCTGACCGGCCAATACGCCTGGCGAAAAAAGGGCACCGGCATTCTCCCCGGCAATGCGGCGCTGGTCATCGATCCCAAATCGATGACCGTCCCGCGCATGCTTCAGCAGAACGGATACGCCACCGCCTGCGTCGGGAAATGGCACCTTGGGCTGGGCAGCGGCAACGTCGATTGGAATGGCGCCATCGCGCCGGGGCCGCTCGAAGTCGGGTTTGATTATTGTTTCATCATTCCCGCCACCGGCGATCGCGTCCCTTGCGTTTTCATTGAAAACCACAAAGTGGTCGGCTTCGATCCATCCGATCCGATCGCGGTCAGTTATGGCATCAAGGTCGGCAACGAGCCGACCGGGCGCGATCATCCGGAGCTTCTGAAGGTGAAGCCGAGCCACGGTCATGCCGACACGATCGTCAACGGCATCAGCCGAATTGGCTTTATGTCGGGGGGACACTCAGCGCTCTGGAAGGACGACCAGATCGCCGACACCCTCACCAAGCAGGCCGTCACCTTCATCGAACAGAACAAAGAGCGCCCGTTTTTCCTCTACTTCGCCACGCATGACATTCACGTCCCGCGCGTGCCGGCCCAGCGCTTTCGCGGGACCAGCGAGTGCGGCATTCGGGGCGACGCCATCCAGGAGCTCGACTGGTCGGTCGGCCAGGTGATGCAAACGCTCGATCGCCTGAAGCTGGCTGACAACACTCTGCTGATCTTCACCAGCGACAACGGGCCGGTCGTGGATGACGGCTACGCCGACGGCTCCGTCGAACATCTCAATGGCCACAAGCCCGCCGGCCCCCTGCGCGGCGGAAAGTACGACATCTGGGAAGGCGGCACGCGCATGCCCTTCATCACACGCTGGCCCGGCCGCATTAAGCCGGGCGTCAGCCATGCGATGGTATGCCAGGTTGATTTCCTGTCGTCTTTCGCGGCACTGGTTAAGAAGACGATTCCCACCGCCGCGGGCCCCGACAGCTTTGATGTGATGAGCGCCCTCCTGGGTGACGCGCCTGACGCCCGCCACGAGCTGGTCGAACACAACGGCTTCGCACAGCTCGCCCTCCGCGAAGGCAACTGGAAGCTCGTCGCCCCCGGCCCCCGCGCCCGCGCGCAGGCCAGGCCGCAGCTTTTCAATCTCGCCGACGATGTGGCCGAGACCCACAACGTCGCCAAAGAAAACCCCGACGTCGCTAAACGCCTCGCCCAAAAGCTTGCGGAGCTTCGCGAAGTCGGACATAGCCGGCAGGGTTTTCAATCTTGATCGATGCTATCCGGAACGCCGACGTCCACGTCGGCGTTCCGTCTGGGTTTCCGGTCGGGATTTTGCCCGCCATCTTCGATTGCTCCGCGGTTTGCTCTCTTGTCCTGTGCATTTAATTCGTGCCACCCTGCGTGGTGGAGAGAGGAGCTTGCGATGGCGGACAATGCGGCACAACGAGGGCATCAGCGGAAGAGCCTGGCCAACTGGAAGCCCGGCAGCGAATCGGGCCAGGCCAAAGATGTGGCCGCTCCCGGAGACTTCGGCGTGCCGGTCGGGACCGGTCCTTCGCGCGATCGCGATTACGTGAGCGAAAATACCCGCCGCAGTGACCCCGGCGCGAGCCAGCCGGCCGACTGGGAACAGATTGGCGTGCGCGATCATGGCGCCGGCGCACCGGCCAGCGGCCCCGGCTCTTCCAGCGCGGGCGATCTCGATCCCGACATCGTCGGCGTCGGCACAGCAGGCAGCGGCATTGCCCAGTCCGCCCCAGATGACGCGCCCGGCCCCGACGATGTGGCCGATGCCACCGACGCCTTTGCCTCCGGTGGCCCAGCGAAGATCCGCCCCGGCGGTTCCACTCGCGCGCCTCGCGCGGCGCGCTCGCGCGGCAATTCGATCAATGGTGATCTCAACATGCAAAACGGTTCCGACGGCCGCGGCGCCGATGCCGCCACCAATCCCGCGCGCGGCGATGACTCCTTCGCCGGCGAAATCAGTTCCGGCGAAGCCAGAGGCGACGACCTTCCCTTCGGCGAGCCACCGGATGAGCAAGGTGGATCGGATGAAGATGACATCTGACGGAAGTCAGTTCCAAAGTACGATCCGCTCAAGCGGACGCGAAGCCGCACCATGGAGTGACTGGCGCGTCCGCTGAACCGGATCGTGCGGGGCCAACGACCGAACCTCTTCCAATTTTTGCCTGCATCGCGCGCCGGCTGTGGCGAACATGGCTAAAACTTGCGTCGGCCGCAATACCCCTTTCCAATGGCGTAGATGAAAGCCGGCTCAATTTCGGTTGTTTCTACTGCGATGTTCATTCTTATGGGATGCTGTTCCCAGCGCCAGGGAGCAACCATGTTGGCAAGCGACTCAAGGACTCTTCGTTATCAATTCCAGCAGGAAGACCTGGACCAGAGCATCGCGATGCGCATGGCCCAGAAAGGCCCGCAACACCCGCTGCAGGTGCTGGTGCTCTCGGGCGGTGGATCAAATGGCGCATGGGGCGCCGGATTCCTCAAGGGATGGGGGTCGAAGGGCACACGACCAGAGTTCGACCTGGTTACCGGTGTCAGCACCGGCGGATTGCTGGCGACCGGTTCCTTCCTTGGCGACGATGAAATGCTCCAGCAAGCCTTCACCACTACCAAAGACAGCGACGTCAAAGGAAACCGCTTTTTTCTGACGATCCCCTTCTCGGATTCTGTCTACACCTCAAAGCCGCTGAAGAAGCTGATTGCAAAATATGTTACTAATCAGGTGATCGACCGCGTGGCGGCCGAAGCTGGGAAGAACCGCCGGCTCTATGTCGCCAGCACCGATCTTGATGCAGGGCGATTGCACATCTGGGACCTGACCCGCATCGCTGCCGCGCACGATTATGATTTCTATCGAACCGCCCTGCTGGCTTCCGCCTCAGCGCCGATGATCTTTCCGCCGGTGAATATTGAAGGAACCCTCCACGCGGACGGCGGAGTCAAAGCCAATTTGTTCTTCCGGAACAACCTGTTACCCAAGATCGCCAAAAGCCATCAGAAAGCGCAGCTTCATCTGCGGGCTGAGTCTAAGACAATGCAGCTCCCTCAGCCCAGCGTGTACGTGATCGTCAACGGCCAACTCGACCCCGCCATGAGCGCGGTCAAAGATTGCCTGATCCCGCTGGCCGAGCGGTCGGTCGATTGCCTGATGGATTCCAACAACATCGGCTGCCTTTACGAAACCAAGTATTGGGCGGCCGATCTCCACTACGATTTCCGCCTCGCGTTTATTCCCAATGATGCTCCCGCGTGCGAGTCGTTTACGTTCGATCAGCCGAAGATGCAGGCGCTCTACGCCGTCGCGGTTCAATATGGCCAGCAGTATGCCATTCAAGCGAAGTGGATGGATCTCCCCGAGCCGTAGGATCGTACCT
>JANWHF010000036.1 GCA_025450555.1 Tepidisphaeraceae bacterium
GTGCTGCTGGCCAGCAGGGTCTTGGCCGGGTCGGCGGCAATCGCCAGCGTCAGCGAAGGATTCTGCGCGGGAAGAATCATCTTCAATGGGCCGGGAAGGTCATCGACAGCAACTTTGGCTTTGGGCGCATCATCCATGCGATAGATATTGCGCGACTCAGCAAAGGCGTAGGCCTTGGATCCGGTCGAGCCACAGGTGACATCGCCCTGCATGGTGTGACGGAACTCATTGGGCGCGCGGTAGGCGGCCGTGAAGTTCATCGTTTCATTTTGCTTTTTGCCGCCGGCATCGATGTTGGTGTTGAGCGTCCCCTTGAGGTCCAGCGACTTGAGGCCGCTGTAGGCGGAGGAGACTTGATCGATCAGCTTCTGCGCATCGGGAGAAACGGTGGCGGCCTTTTGTGCGGCAGGCTGAGTTGCCGGTGCGGCGGGCGCTGCCTTGGAAGCGTCGTCGGCATAGAGGGCCGTCGATCCGAGCACGATTGCCGCCGACGCGACCGCGCGTATCCAGGTTCGCAACATCATGAAGCCTCCGTCAGTTCGAGGGATGCAAATTGCCGGGCAAAGAATACCAACCGCGTTGGTTGCTATTGTAGGCCGCGACGGTTCCCGCGGCGATGCGGGATCGTTTCGTCCAAAACCTTAGAGCCTGCGCGGCGGCTGGGCGAGCGTGGGTTCGCCATCGAGGGCATGACCGTTGTGCGGCCGCGCGGCGCGGGCAGTCAGCGGGCGATCGGCTTCGATATCGTCAAATTCGTCGCCGCGGAAGAGGTTGCCGATGTAGGCCTGCCGAACCGCGTTGTCATTGATGATTTCGCGTGGTGTGCCTTCCTTGAAGACCTTGCCTTCGTTGATGATCAGCGCGCGATCGCAGACTTTGAGCGTCTGCGCGACGTTGTGGTCGGTGATCAGCACGCTCTTGCCGAACTCGTTCTTGAGCCGGCGGACTTCAGTTTGAAGGTCTTCCACGGCAATCGGATCGACGCCGCTGAAAGGCTCGTCGAGAAGGATCAGCTTGGGATCGGTCACCAAGGCGCGGGAAATCTCGAGCTTTCGACGCTCGCCGCCGCTGAGCGTTTCAGCGCGCTGGTTGCGGTTTTTCAGAAGCCCGTATTGATCGAGCAATTGGTTGGCGCGTTTGTTGCGCTCGACGCGGCCGATGGGCAGCGTTTCGAGTATCGCCTGGAGATTTTGCCAGACGGTGAGGCGGCGAAAATCGCTGCGTTCCTGCGGCAAATAGCCGATGCCGCGCAGGGCACGCTTATACATCGGGAGTTGGGTGATGTCGTGACCGTCGAATGCCACCGCCCCGCTTTCAGGCACGATCATGCCCAGGATCATGCGGAAGGTGGTGGTTTTGCCGGCGCCGTTGCGACCCAGGAGGCCGACGATTTCCTGCTGGCAGAGCACGAAGCTGACGTTATTGACGACCGTGCGGCCGCTATAGCTTTTGCAAAGCCTGGTTGTTTCCAGAAGATTCATGAAGCTCCGTCGGCCAAGGGGCCAGCGTGTTTATCTTCGGCTGCCTGACCATCGAAAGCAAGGCGACGCATTCAATGTGGATAACCTGTGAATGAAAGCCGGCTGCGATGCAGAAAACATCGGGAAATCACGTCGTATTTGCCACGCTTTTGCGTTATTCACGAGAAATATACAGTATCTCCCACAAATGCTCATATCGATACGTTTGGCATCTGCTTTCAGGTTCGGCAATTATGGACGAAACGACGCACGGCATATTTTCGAGCTCTTCGCGTGTGGCCATAAAGCAACACATAGGAGAAATCCCCTAAGGGTAAAGGAATGTGAACCGGCGAAGGTGGAGGGCGATTGTGGATAACCTGCCGGTTATGCGAAAAGATTTTTGCCGTTGACACACAAAAATAATTTTTTGGCAAAGATTTGATTGGCTTGGTATCCTGCAATTCCAATGCATGTTGCGTCCCTGGGCACAGGGGGTCGCTTTCCGCCTTGGCCAAACGGGCCGGACGTGCGGGAATTAGTATGTGCCGCATTGCATCGGCCTTGCCGGTGACACACGTCGGAAAGGAGTGGCTTTCCATGGCCACAGGGAAGGTTAAGTGGTTTAACGACCAGAAGGGGTTTGGGTTTCTCGTCTGCGCGGAGCAGGGGAATCGAGACATCTTCGTTCATCATTCCGTGATCGAGGGCGATGGATTCAAAACACTTGCGGAAAATGAAACCGTCGAATTTGATGCGGAAGAGTCCCCCAAGGGACTAAAGGCGACGAAGGTTCGCAAACTTGTTTCCGCGCCTTAATGGGTCGAACGATCGGCTAAGAAAATGAAAAGCCCGCCGGGATTTTCCGGGCGGGTTTTTCATTGGTGATGCGCAAAGAGTAAACAATTGACGAAGAGCGCGCTTTACTTGGCGCCCTGATCGATCCAGGCGCGAATCAGTGAAACTTGATCGGCAGTGAGCGGCTTGGGTGCCGGGCCCCCGCCACCAAACCCACCACCGCCGCCGCGCGGCCCGAATCCGCCGCCACCGCCAGCGCCTGCTCGTCCGGAACCTTGGCCACCACCGCGGGCGCCAGGTCCACCGGCACCGCCACCAAAGCCGCCGCCCGGCCCCCCCTGTGGGCCACCGGGTCGGCCGCCAAAGTTCGGCTGCGGGATGATCGCATTCAAGCCAGTTGTGATATCCGATTGCGCCAGCGAACCGGTCTTTTGCTTGTCCCACTGATCAAACCAGTTTCCGAACGCAGAATGCCATTCTTCTTTGGAGAGCTCGCCATCATGATTGACATCCGCTGCTGTGAAGAGACGCTGCGCGATAAAGCCCGGCCCCATTCCGCCGCGACCTCGGCCGCCACCGAAACCACCGCCTGGCCCTCCTCCAAAACCGCCGCCGCCGGGACCACCCGGGCCGCCGCCGCCGGGCCCGCCGCCGCCAAAACCGTCGCCACGGCCCGGAGCTCTGCCTTCAGGTCCGCCGCCCGGCGGGCCGCCACCTCGCGGGCCCTGATCGCCTGGCGGGCCACCAAATCCGCCGCCCCCTGCTCCACCGCCGCCAGGAGCTCCACCCTGCGGCCCCCCGCCGCCGGGACCGAAATTCCCCCTCGGCCCGCCGCGCCTCTGTTGCGGCAGGATCGTGGAAAATCGGTTGACAAATGTCTGCTGATCGAGTTTACCGGCGTGATCGCTGTCCATCTTCTCAAACCAGACGTCGGCCAGTGCCGTCATCTCCTGCTTCGAAAGCTTGTGATCTTTATCCTTGTCCCCCTGCGACATCATCTGCCGGGCCAGCATCGAACCGGACGTCATGGGCTTGGGCGGCATCGCGGTTTCATCATCAAGCTGCGCCACCGCGATCACCAGCGGACTTCGATCGCTGTGCCCGCGCGAAAGAACCTTTCCGTCTTCGCTGCCCTTCAGCACGCCTTCGAGCGTGTCGAGTCGCAACCCGCCGCGCGGCCGCCCTTCATCACCATGGCATCGGAAGCAGGTGGCTTCAAAAATCGGGCGGATGTCCTTGTCATAGGTGACATCCTGCCGAGGAGAAACCGGCGGCAGCTTGCTCAAATCGGGATCCGCCCCCAGCACACTTCCCGCCGACGCCGCAACCGCCAGCACAACCGCATGAGCCACCTTCTTCATGATCCAGCCTTTCATCCCACCCGATACACAATGCAACTTGACATTCAAATGCCTAGTGATCGACCTTCAATCGCACTCACTCAAGATGCCAGTTGCGCGCCGCCCGGGAAAACCGCCAAGGGCTGAAGGATGTTGTTCGATACCGCAACAAAATGCGTTTGCATGCTCTGATCATTGACGATATTCATTGTTGTACGGACTGCACGCATCGATTTGCACGTGGGAGATGGGCACAACTTGAAGTGGGAATCGACTAACGCGATATACGCAGTTTCGGGCCGGGGCGAAGGCGGCAATCCATTTTCAGGAACGCGGCAAGTTACGTTGCCGAAGTCTTCGTTTCCAGTCGGGCTTCAGGTTTTTGCCGGGCCGAATGCGACGCTGACGACTCTTCATTTGCCCGAGCAGGACAAGGCGATTTATGTCTGGGGGCCGATGGCGCATCCGCGGCGCTCGGGGGACGATTTGCTGCGCTGGTGCGCGGAGATCGTCAATGGCGATGATCTTCGGCCGCTCTCGCAGTTGATCGGGCTGTTTGTCGTGCTCGTTGACGATCGGCGGGCCGGCGCGATTCACATGTTGAGCGATGTGATGGGCGTGCGACCTTGGTTTGTAGCGACGGATGGCTCGCGCCTCACGTGTGGCAGCAGCGTCTGGCCGATTCGCGAAGCCGGGCTTTGCGGCCCGTCGCTCGATTATGCATCGCTCGGATCGTGGCTTTATTTTGGCTACTGCGTCACCGGCGGCTCATTGTTTGAAGACTGTCGAAGACTGCCGGCTCGGTACGTGCTTTCGCTCCGCGACGGCATCTTGAGCCAGCGAGAATACGCGCCGCTTCAGGGCGACAATCGGCGGCCAACCCCGGAGCAAATTGCCGACCATGTCTATGAACAAGTCTCAATGGTGATCGATCGGTTTTGCCCGAGGGATGGAAAGATCATCGTGCCGCTGAGCGGCGGATATGACAGCCGACTCGCGGCGGCAATCGCGGCACGCAAGAAGCTGGAGCTGCATGCGGTCACTATTGACGAAGGGGAAGAAACAGCAATTGCTATCGCGGTGGCAGATGCGCTGAGGTTGCCTCACGAGGTCATGCCGAGCGATGGCTCTCTGTGGAATATTTTCCACGAGCCGTTTCTTTCGCTGCCTGAGGGGATGCCAATCACGCGGCAATTCAGCGATCCGGTAGCACGAAAGCATCCGGGCCGATTGCAACTGAACGGCTGGATGGGTGACATTCTGGTGCGCGTGAGCGGGCACAAAAGCGATCGCGAGCTGGAATTCAAGCCGCTCGATGAGCTGACGCCGGCCCTCGTGCGACGCCGCCGAATGGAGGGGCAGCGGTTTGATTTACTGGAGCCGGCTTCGCTCTTGCCACGGATTGAGGAACGCGCGCGGGCCGCGGCTCGGAAGCTGCACGAATGTGGCCGCCCATGGGGCCGGCCTTTTCTTTATGATGGCACGTTCGGCCGCCATCGCTATTTCATGTCTAACAATATCCTTGAGCATCTGGACGTGGCCGAGGCGATCGTGCCCTTCTACACGTGGGACCTGATTCTTTCGCGATTTGTCAACGATTACGACTGCTTTACATGGGAAACCTACGAACTGCTGTTCCAGCGGCATTTCCCGGACATCGCGGCGATCCCCCACGCCGGCCGGCTTCCCGAGCGGCAGCCAAAGCTTCGTCCCATCAGCCGATGTACGCCCCGCTGGGCGCGGCAGATGCTTTTGCGATTGCCCCGCCGCGATTTTCTGCCGGTGTTGAACCGGCGCAAAGCGGTGCCGCGGTTGCTCGCGGCCGCCGCCGGCCGGGCGAAGCATGAGCGCACGGTCTTCTTTCTTCAGCGGCTGTTTCTCCTGGAACAGAAGCTGGCATCGAATGGAATTACGCTGGATTGGGGAAAGATCTAAGGAAGTTTCTACGCTGCCTTGGCGTGGGCCAGGGCGGCGGGTTTGGCCAAGAACGAAGTGAGCTGGTGCCAGTTGATGGGCAGCCGCAGTGCGAGCACATTGGGCGGACATTCCAGGACGCCATTGGCATCCAGCCCGCTGAGGTAGAGCGTGTTGAGCGATTCGCCGCCCTGGACGTCTGCTATTTCCTTGATTTGCCGGGTGGCAACGGCGGGCGGCGTCGACCGTGGTGCGGCGATAATCAGCGCCTGGAATCTGTTGAGCTCTTTAAGACCCGCGGGAAAGCCGGGAATCAGCGAGACGTTGGGCCCGCTCAACTTGAGCAGGCTGTGAAGCGGATCGAGGACCGCATATTCGGCGTGGCGGATATAGCCGACGGAAAGGTCCGATTTGGCTGAAAGCTCCGGCGGGCTGGCCGCCTCTGAAGGATAAAACGCTCCAGACATCGCCAGCACCTGTGCTCGCAGGGCCGCGTCATCGATGTTGGGCATTGATTCGCCGAATGTTGCGTTACATTCCAAATGGCTCAACGGAACGATCGGCTCATCGGCGCCAGCCTCGAAACGCAGGCCGTGCGCATAGACATTAGCGATGCGCAGCATCCGTCCCAGCACGCTGCCGGAGCCTGACGGGCGCTTGTAGACCGCGCGCTCGAAGA
>JANWHF010000037.1 GCA_025450555.1 Tepidisphaeraceae bacterium
AGCATTTTGTCCAAGTCGCCGGTCTCTTCACCCACGTCGATCATGTTCACGACGATCGCGTCGCAGACCTTGGTGGCGCGAAGTGGATCGGCCATCGATTCGCCTTCACGAATGGCATCGTGAACTTTGGTCAAAGCTCGGGCAAAGACTTCGCTGCCGCTGGTTTCCTTCGTGATATTGATGGCATCGAGAATCGGCACGCCAGCGCTGATCAGGGTGCCGAGCGTTCGAGTAAAGCGAGCGACGGATGTCTTGGAAATGATCATTCCGATAATCGGAATCTTGAGCTTGAAGACGTCGGTGCCATATCGACCGCCGTCACTCAAACGAATCAATCGCCAGAGAATCACCGCGAGAATCGGGGAGAATAACAGGTACGCCCAGCCATACCGGTTGGCCATGAAATCACTGGCATCCATCATGACCTGCGTCGGCCAGGGCAACTTCAGATGGAAATCCTTGAAGATGCCCTGGAATTTGGGAATGACGACGATCATGATCATCGTCACGACACCCACGGCAATGGTGATGACCACTGCCGGGTAGATCATGGCACCGACGACTTTCTTTTTGAGCTTGGCGGCCTTTTCCATGAAGTCGGCCAGGCGGGCCAGAATCAGATCGAGCACGCCGCCCGCCTCACCGGCGGCAATCATGTTCACATAGAGCTTGTCGAAAGCCTTGGGATACTTGGCCATCGCATCCGAGAGGCTGCCACCGGCTTCGACTTCCTCGGCCACGCCGCCCACGATTGCCTTGAGCAAGCCTTGCCGCTGCTGCTCTTCAAGAATCTGAAGCGAGCGAAGAATCGGCAGGCCGGCGTCCTGTAGCGTCGAAAGCTGTCGCGTGAAGTTCACCAGGTGCTTGCGCTTGACGCCGCCGATCGCAAACGGAATTTTCTTCTTTGGAATAAACTCCGCTTGGCCGCCCTTTTTCGCCACCTTTTTCTTGGCGGCCTTTTCGCGGACTTTGGTCGGGAAGAATCCTTTGCCGCGAATCTTGGCAATGGCTTCTTCGGACGAGGCGGCATCAACCTCGTCCTTGACTTCCTGTCCCGACGAATTCATCGCCTCAAATGCATAAGTCGGCATGTCCGCTCCATGCTAGAAGGTGCCGTTAAGATTGCAGCAGCAAAGGTTTATATCTGTCGCACCGGCCTGAATCAATTGATTTTTGCTCACGCAAGCAAACCATTATTCGCAGTGTCCACTTCCAACGGGATGTTCGCGCAATCCAGGCGGCTCTTCGACCACAATTTGTGGTGACGCCAAAGGGGAAAATCACCCTTCTTCCATGATCGTTTCGCGGACCACTTCTTCAATTGTGGTTTGGCCATCATAGATGGACATCAAGCCCGCCTGGCGAAGCGTGCGCATGCCTCGCTTTTTGGCTTCAACGCGCAGGATCTGGGTGCTGGCATGTTTGATGATCAAATCGCGCATTTCGTCGTCGAGCGTCATGATTTCATAGATACCCATACGACCGCGATAACCGGTGTTGTTGCAATGCTCGCAGCCTCTTCCGTAATGGAACTTCCGCCCGGACACGTCGTCCGGCCTAAGTTCCAGTTCCATGAGCTGCTCTTCACTGGGCATAAATTCAGTCTTGCATTGCGAGCAGATTTTTCGAACGAGGCGCTGAGCGATGATGCCTTCGAGCGTTGCTGTCACCAGGAATGGCTCAAGTCCAAGATCCAGCAGACGGGCGATAGCCGACGGCGCATCGTTCGTGTGAAGGGTCGAGAAGACCAGGTGGCCGGTCAGTGAGGCCTGCACGCTGATTTCGGCCGTCTCTTTATCGCGGATTTCGCCGACCAGAATCGTGTCGGGGTCCTGACGCAACATCGAGCGGAGAATTCTCGCGAAAGTCATCTCGATGTCAGGTTTGATCTGGCACTGAATAATCCCGTCGATGTCATATTCGACTGGGTCCTCAGCCGTGATCAGTTTACTCGACGGATCATTCAACTCGCGGAGAGCGGAATACAGTGTGGTCGTTTTGCCTGATCCCGTCGGGCCAGTACAAATCACAATACCATTAGGCTTGTGAATGAGCTGGCGAATCATCTTCAGGTCTTCGTCGCGCATTCCCAGCTTGTCGAGATCGAGGCTGACGTTGCTGCGATCGAGAACGCGCATGACGACGCTTTCGCCAAACATCGTCGGCAGCACGCTCACGCGAAGATCGATCGGCTGGTTGTTGACGTTCAACTCAATACGACCGTCCTGCGGCAAACGGCGCTCGGCAATATCCAAGCCAGCCATAACTTTGATTCGGCTGGCAATAGCCGGCGCAATATGCGAAGGCGGGGGCATCATTTCATAGAGGACGCCGTCGATGCGATAACGCATCTTGAATTCTTCTTCAAAAGGCTCGAAGTGAACGTCAGAGGCTTTGTCCTTGATGGCCTGCAGCAACACCAGGTTGATGAGCTTTTTGACCGGTGCAAGGTCGGCCGCCTCGCTGATCGTCGCCAGATCGACCGATTCGCCGCGCTTACCCAGTTCCTTGAGGGTTTCGTCGTTGCTGAGGTCATTGAGCAGGTCGCCCATGCTCTCAGCCGCCGCCTGGTAATGCTTGTTGATCAGGCGCTCGAGAATTTCAGGGTCGGCCAGCACCGCCTGCACTTCATAGCCCATCAGTGAGCGGAGATCGTCAATGGCTCGGAAGTTTTCCGGACTGGCCATCGCGACCACCAGCTTTTTGCTGGCTGGATCGAATTCAATTGGCAGGACTTTCTGCGTCGTCGCAATCTGTGGCGGAACTGCGGCAATCATGGCTGGCGTGATCTGCTTGCCTTCGAGGCTGACCAGCTCGTATCCGCGCTGTGCCGCCAAGGCGAGATTCAGATCGACTTCCTTGACGTAACCCAAGTCGATGAGAATTCGGCCAAGAGCACCGCCTTTTTTCTTCTGGAAGTCGAGTGCTTCGACGATTTGATCGCGCGTGACCTTGTTCATCTTGGTCAGCACGCGACCAATCGGACGACCTTTCAATTCCGCCACCGGCGGCATGCCAGTACCGCTCGCCGGGGCAGCGGGCGCCTCGGGTGCAGCGGCCGTAGGCGCTGCGGGCACGGCAGGCTTGGCTCCGTTGGCGCCTGGTGCAGCAGGCTTGGCGCCGGCAGCAGGTTGGCCCTGGCCCGGAGGTCTCAGCGATGGACGCGGAATGATTGGTGGCTTCGCGCCGCCGACCGGTGGCTTGATGACCGGGCGAGGCACGGTGGGAGCCGGCTTGTGCGCCGGTGCCACGGTTCCCTGTCCATTGGGTCCCGAATGATTGGGATCATCGGGAGTCTGCGACGGAGTTGTTGCCGGCGGTGGAATGATGCGAGACATTCGGTGTCACCTCGATCGAAATTCTGCCAGACTCACATTACTGACCCATCCGCGCCACGAGTCTGGCACATGATCCACTTGCGGACGCCGCTGGCAAGCTCTTGCAACGCCGCAAAACAAATCCTCTAACGTTTGGCTTGCATGGCCGCCATGCGCGCGCGATTGGCCGCGATTTGGGCCTGACGGTCGGCATCGGCGGCGGCCGCCTGCCCGGGCTGCGGCTTTCCGATGACCGAAGCGGTCGGCGCCTGCGCCCCAGTCGCCGCTTCATCGGCCTCGGCGGACAGCGCGTCGTCTTCCACCTCGACGTTCAAGCCGGCACGACGCATGCGGTCGACCATCTGGCCCGGAATTTTGCTCTTGTCGATGCATTCCTCGGCACTGATGCGGCCGGCCGTAAAATGCCGGTAAAGATTGTCGTCCAGCAGTTCCATTCCGTAGCGCTTGCCAGTCTGAATTTCCGAGTCGATTCGGAAGCTTTTATTGTCGCGAATCAGGTTCTGAATGGCAGGCGTGACATACATGAATTCGTAAGCGGCAAGCATCCCGCCGTCGACATCGATGCGTGGACACAAGGCCTGCGACAGCACGGCGATGAGGTTGTTGGCAAGCTGGACGCGAACCTGCTCCTGCTGATCGGTCGGGAAGGCGTCAATGATTCGGTTGATCGTTGAAGCGGCACCCGAGGTGTGGAGCGTGCCGAACACCAGGTGGCCCGTTTCAGCGGCCGTGATGGCCGACCCGATGGTCGCCAGATCGCGCATTTCGCCGACCAGCATCACGTCCGGGTCCTGACGAAGCGCGCGGCGCAGAGCTTCGGAGAAGCTCGGCACATCGACGCCGATTTCGCGCTGTACGACGATGCTCTTTTTGTGCTGGTGGTAGTATTCGATCGGGTCTTCCATCGTGATGATGTGCCGATCGAAATTCTCGTTGATGTAGTTGATCATGCAGGCCAGCGTGGTGGTCTTGCCCGATCCGGTCGGACCGGTAACCAGGAAAATTCCGCGCGGGCGTCGACAGATGCCTTCAGCCATTTTCGGCAGGCCGATCTGCTCGAAGGTCATGATGTTGTTTGGAATTCGGCGAAGCACCAGCGAGCAGGCCCCCTTTTGCTTGAAGATGGCCACGCGAAAACGCGCCTGGTCGCCGTAAGCGAAACCGAAGTCACCGGAACCCGATTCTTCGTATTCCTGCTGAATACGCTCCGGCGTGATGGACTTCATCAGCGCGACCGTGTCCTCCGGCTCCAGCACCTTGGTCTGGAGCTCGCGCAGATGGCCGCTCACGCGCAACGTAGGCGGCCGACCGACGGCCATGTGAAGGTCGCTGGCCTTTTTGCGGACCACAGTTTCCAGCAGGCGATCGATTTGGATTGTTGTTGCCATAACTTCTTGTGGACGGTTAACAAAAGCCCTTCAACAAAGCTCAAGGCAGGCCTGTTCAACGCACTCAACCGGTCACGATCCCTTCGACCTGCGCGACCTTGACGATTTCCTCGGCGGTGGTGGTTCCGTTAAGAACTTTAATGCGCCCATCGGCAAGCAACGTCTTCATGCCGCTGGCGATCGCGGCCTTGCGAATCTTGTTGGTCGGCGCACGTTCAAAAGCGAGATTGCGAATCTCGCTGTTCAGATTCATCATTTCGAAGATGCCCAGTCGGCCGCGGAAACCGATGCCCGAGCAGAATTCGCAGCCGCGCGGCTTGTAGAGCGTCTTGTCCTTCAGATCGTCCTGAGTGATGCCGCACAATTTGAGCCACATCGGATTGGGCTCTTTGTCGGTAGTCTTGCACTTGGGACAAAGCACCCGCACGAGACGCTGCGCCATAACCGCCTGGATTGAGCTTGCGACAAGGAAGGGTTTCACACCCATGTCGATCAGACGCGTGATTGCGCCCGGAGCGTCGTTGGTGTGAAGCGTGGAGAACACCAGGTGACCCGTGAGGGCCGCCTGGATGGCCACTTCCGCCACTTCCATGTCGCGAATTTCGCCGACCAGAATGATGTTAGGCGCCTGACGCAACATCGCGCGGAGGATCTTGGAAAACGTCAGCCCGATTTGGTCGCGCACCTGGCATTGGTTGATGCCCGTGAAGTTGTATTCCACCGGATCTTCGGCAGTGATGATCTTGCGATCGGGCCGGTTCAGCTCATTGAGCGCGCCATAAAGCGTAGTCGTTTTTCCAGAACCGGTTGGTCCAGTGACCAGAAAGATGCCGTTAGGGCGCTTGATGGTCTTTTGAAACGCTTTGTAGTCATCTTCCTCGAAGCCCAAATTTTGAATACCAATGCGGACCGAGTCAGGGCGCAGAATACGAAGCACGACCGATTCACCGTGATAGGCCGGCAACGTGCTGACGCGGAAGTCGATGTTGGATCGATCGACCGTCAGTTTGATACGCCCGTCCTGAGGAAGTCGCTTCTCGGCGATGTCGATGCCCGCCATGATCTTCAAGCGGCTGATCAGGGGAGCGCGCATGCGGATCGGAATACGATCGCGCTCGACGCATTCGCCGTCGATGCGATAGCGGACGCGCACGCGATCTTTCATCGGCTCAATGTGAATATCGCTCGCTCGGCTGCGGACCGCTTCAGCGATCATCGCCTGCACGAGTTTGATGATCGGCGCCTGAGTTGGATCGTTCTGCGCTTCGGAGCCAATTTCGTCCACGTCGATCGATTTATCGATTGAGCGGTCAACGGATCGGTCCATCGAGCGATCGACCGATTTATCCATCGTGGCATCCAGCGATTTGCGGAGCCGGTCAATAGATTGGTCCATCGTTTTGTCGATGGTGTTTTGCGCCGACGTCTGGAACATATCGTCGATGATCGCCTTGATGCGTCCGCGCGGCGCCAGCACGGTGCGAATTTCGGTGTGCAGGCGGAAGCGAAGGATGTCGAGCATTTCCAGATCGAGCGGGTCGTGAACCGCAATCCGAAGTCGCCCGTTCTCCTTGCTGAGCGGAAGGATCAGGTATTTCCGCATCAGGTCATCGGGAATGGCGCTCACAACATTGGGAGAAATCGAGCTCTTATCGAGATCGACGTACTCCATATTGTGCTGCGATGCCAAGGCCTTACAGACGGCTGCATCGCTCACCAGCTTGAGGTCAATCAGCGCTTCACCAATACGCTGGTTTTGCTTCTTGGCATGTTCGAGGGCCCGATTCACGTCCTTCGGAGCCACTGCTCCCCATTCGACCAGAAGCTCTCCGAGCCGTTTTTGCTGCTTTGCCATAGGTGTGCTTCCTCTTCTGGCGTTGGTCCGGCGCGTCCGCGGCGAGGCATGAACGACATAAGCGCGGACGCCTAAAGATTGCCGTCAAATTATACCTCTATCACACGGGCGGGGTTCACTTTATGCGAGTATACGTCAGCCGCGGACAGGCCGGGCTGCGCGTCCCAATCTTTGCTGCTTATCCACAGTGTACCCCCTAAAGGCGGGCTACCACAAGGAATTTTTGATTCATTTACTCGATTGAGTGCATCCGACGGAGCCAGAAGCTGCCTACTTGCTATGCGAACGCCCTGCCCCGTGCCGAGGAACTAGACGACCCACCCGAATGTGAGAAGCGGCAACTTTTGCCGAAGCTGTGTTCTTTGACGGATAAGTGGCTTTTTGCTCCTAAACGGGATCCACCTGAACACTGGCACTGGTTTTGATTTTAGGGTTTTCGCCAGCCACCAAGGTGGTGGCTGGGGGTGACAATCGGTAGTCACTCGTTTATGGAGCGCGGTTGGTTCCCACGGGCCGTGTCGTCCGACCGGCGGTCGGTCGGACGACACTCCGCCCGGGTTTTATTTTTCCCCATTACCAAAAAGCGCGAGCCGGAAACAATTGGCTTAGAAGCGCGTAATTATAGATGCGGGGCGGGGTCCGAAGCCCGACGAGCTTTTTAGAAGACGTCGGGCTTTTTATTTTGCAATTGCCTCGTCGCTTTGATCGTTCTGCCGTTCCTGTGATCCTGCGGTTCATTTTACCGATATCTGCGCGCGTTAATTTTCGAGCTATAATCGGTTTATGAGCCAAATCTCTCCTCGAAGGATCTGGATTGCTCGCGGCATTGCCGCCGCTGCCGATCTCCTTCAGATCGTGGCGTTCCCCTATTTCTTCGAAGGAATTCTGTCACCAGTCAATGCCATTCTCGATGTCGTCGTTGCCGCTGCGCTGGTCCTCCTCGTGGGATGGCATATTGCCTTTCTTCCAAGCTTCGTTGTCGAGCAGATTCCTTTTGCTGACCTTGCGCCGACATGGAGCATCGCCGTGTTGATTGTCACGAGAAAGGCGGGAGGAAAACAGGCGATCATAGAGCCGCCCTTCGCGTGACCAACCGCATTTTCACTTCCTGGGAACTTAAGAAGCCTATTTGTTTGGAAGGCAAGTATTTAGCGCGCAAAGTGGACGGCAGAACTTTTTGAAAATCGGGCCAATAAAAAAACAACGCCGCCCGTTATGAAAGGGTAAGAATTGCAATGTTCTAACTTGGGAGGTTTTTGATGGGCAAGGAGAGCTGTTCGTGGTGTGGTAGTCGCCAGCATGTCCGCCCGGGGGCGTCTCGACGCGAATTCCTTTATGTAGGACTGATCGGGGGCCTCGGCCTGACGTTGGGCGATTATCTCGCCCAAACTGCCCAGGCAAGCATCGTTGCTGAGCCCGGTACGATCCCTGCCAAGGAAGGCGTCGCCAAATCGGTGATCCACATCTTCCTGCCCGGTGGTATTTCGAGCCACGAGTTCTTAGACCCCAAGCCGGATGCGCCGGCCGAATATCGCGGGCCGTTTGGAACCACCAAGACAAAAATTGAAGGCGAAGTCTTCTCCGAGCTCATGCGCGAGACGGCAGGCATTGCGGATAAAATCACCGTCGTCCGCTCGCTCACGCACGGCGAAGCCGCCCACGAACGCGGCACGCACAACATGTTCACCGGCTATCGCCCCAGCCCGGCGATCCTTTTCCCCAGCTTCGGCAGCATCGTCAGCGAGGAATTTGGCCCGCGCAAGAACATGCCGCCCTATGTCTGCATTCCTTCTGAACCCAATCCCTATGCCGGGCCAGGCTATCTCAGCTCAGCTTATGGCCCCTTCAGCCTCGGCGCTGACCCGGCCAATCGCAATTTCCGCGTGCGCGATCTAAATCTGCCCGGCGGCGTTGATGATGCCCGCTTCACCGAGCGCAAGAGCATTCTGGCAACCGTTGATGATCATTTCCGAAAGCTGGAGAAATCCGATTCGCTGCACGCGATGGACACGTTCTATCAGCGCGCTTACAGCATGATCAGCTCGAAGAACGCGCGTGAAGCGTTCGACATGAGCAAAGAGCCGGATCATCTCAAGGACCAGTACGGTCGCAATCAAGCCGGCATGCGGATGCTGATGGCTCGCCGACTTGTCGAGGGCGGCGTGCGATTCGTCTCCATGACCTACGGCGGATGGGATCACCACGTGGGCATCAATCGCGGCTTTCATCAGCAGATGCCTCAGTTCGACAAAGCCTTTGCCGCGCTGATTCGCGATCTGGACGATCGCAAGTTGCTTGATTCAACCATCGTCATGGTCTCCAGCGAATTTGGTCGAACCCCGAAGATCAACCAGACCGAGGGTCGCGATCACTGGCCCAAATGTTTCAGCATCGTGCTGGCCGGCGGCGGCTTTAAGCGTGGCCAGATTTACGGCGCGTCCGATTCGACCGGCGCTGAGCCGGATCATGATCCGCTGACGGTTGAAGACATGTCCGCCACGTTCTATCACCAGCTTGGCATTGACCCGACCAAGCGCCTTATGTCTCCGGGTAATCGCCCAATCGACATCGTTCGCGGCGGGAGGGTTGTGCCGGAACTGCTGGCCTGAGCTATCGCTTCGATTTGCCGGGCGGCCTCTCGATAGGCCGCCCGGCAAATGAATGAAGCTCGGGTCCTGCAGTTCTCAGAGAGATCGATCACCTCATGCTTATGCTCAGATTTCCCTGCGCAATCGCCGTTTTCTTTATCATCGTGCTTGCGGGCGCTCTTGGCCTGGACGCGGCAACGCCTGACTTGCAGGTGATCCTGCCGCGAGGCGTACAGCGCGGCACTGAGGCCGATCTCGAGTTGCGTGGCAATCGGCTTAATGATGCCCAGGACATTCTGTTTTTCACGCCGGGCATCACGGTCAAATCCTGGAAAGTGGTCAATCCACAACGTGTCGATTGCCATGTGCAGGTGGCGAAGGATGCGCCCATTGGAGAAATATGCACGCGACTTCGCTCGGCCAGCGGGCTTTCCGAAGTCCGAACCGTTTACGTCGGCCCCTTCCCAATCCTCCCTGAAGCCAAGACCAACATCGATTTCGAACATCCCCAGCCGGTGACGCTGAACACCACCATCACCGGCGTGGTTCAAAATGAGCAGGCGCAATACTTTTCCGTCGATTTGAAGAAAGGCCAGCCGCTCACAGTCGAAGTGCATGGCATGCGCCTCGGCGATGACTTCGATCCTTACATCGCAATCCTCAACAAAAAGAAATACGAGCTTGCCGTCTCCGATGACACCGCTCTGACGATGCAGGACCCCGTTGCATCGATCATCGCGCCCGATGACGGGACTTACTTCATCCAGCTTCGCGACAGCTCCTACCGCGGCGGATCGCAAGCTCATTACCTGATGCATGTCGGCCTGTATCCCCGCCCTCGCGCCGTTTATCCACTGGGTGGGCAGGTCGGCGAACAACTCACGGTGCATTGCATCAATGACGCCGCCGGCCCGTTCGATCAGACCATCAAGCTGCCGGACAAGCCGGAATCGATGCTGGATCTGATTGCGGATCACAACGGGTTGCTGGCCCCCTCGCCCAATTTCCTGCGGGTTTCGCCATTCCCCAATGTTCTGGGTTCGGAACCGAATAATGACCCGCAGCATGCGACCGTCGCCACCGGCGAACTTCCGCTGGCTCTGAACGGCATCATCGAAAAGCCCAACGATGTCGATTTCTTCCGCTTCAAAGCCCATCGCGGCCAGCCCATCGACATCCGCGTTTATGCCCGCGCGCTTCGCTCGCCGCTCGACTCAGTGATCGTGCTGTACAACGAAAAGGGCAATTATATTGCATCCAACGACGACTCCGGCTCTCCCGACAGCTACATTCGCTTCGACCCCCCTGCCGACGGCCAATATCTGGTGAGCATCTATGACCAGCTTCATTCCGGCGGCCCCGATTACACCTATCGAATCGAGCTGACCCCCGTGAAGCCGCACATCGTGCTGTCGATTCCGCAGTACAACATCAATTCGCAGGAGCGGTGGACGATTCCCGTTCCGCGTGGCAACCGCTATGCGACGCTCATTCGCGCCACGCGAAGCGATTTCGGCGGCAATGTGAAGCTCGAATGCCCGGATCTGCCGCCGGGCGTGACGATGATCGCGCCGGACGTTTCGGAAATCACCGATGTGACGCCGGTCGTGTTTGAAGCCAAGCCTGATGCGCCGATTGGTGGAAAGCTATGCGACTTGCTGGCCAAGCCGACCAATCCAAAGATCGACGCTGCAAGCGAATACCGGCAGCAGATTGACCTGGTCATCGGCATCAACAACCAGCCGATGTACAAGACCTACGTTCATCAGATCGCCGTCGCGGCAACCGAGGAAGCGCCGTTCACGCTTCACCTCGAGCAACCCAGGGTGCCGCTCGTGCAGGGCGGGCTGATGAATTTGAAAGTCACCGCGAAGCGAAAGGCTGGCTTCAAAAATCCGATTTCCCTTCGGCTGCTGTTCCAGCCGCCGGGAACTGGCGCACCGGGCGCTGTTGATCTTCCTGGCGACAAAGATGAAATGCTCTATCCGCTCAATGCCAATACCAATTCTCCATTGAAGAAATGGAAAATCTGCGTGCTGGGCGAATCGGATGTGTCGGGACAGTTGTGGGTTTCGTCGGAGCTGGTCGAAATTGAAGTGGCCAAGCCGTATGTCACCGGCCAGATTCAAATGGCGGCCGCCGAGCAGGGGAAACCGTCGCAGATCCTCTGCAAACTCGATCAGCAGGAAAAATTCGACGGTAAGGCCAAGGTGCAGTTGCTCGGTCTACCGGCCGGCGTCGTCGCGGAAGACAAAGACATCACCGACGCCGACAAGGAAGTGATCATCCCGCTGAAGATCGATGCAAAAAGCCCGATCGGCAAGCACAACTCGCTTTTCTGCCGGGTGACCGTGATGAAAGACGGGCAGGAGATCATTCACAATCTCTCGCACGGCGTGCTGCGGATCGATCCGCCGGATGTGCCCAAAGGCAAGGCACAGGCCGTTGCCAAAGCCGCCAAGCCCGGAGCAAATTCCCGGCCCCTGACGCGCCTTGAGAAGCTTCGACAAGAAGAGGGAAGCGTGCATTAGGAGTGGATAGGAGAATTCCGTTGGTTTATCGGAATGGCGCCATGAAAAGATTTCTGACAACCGCCGTCGCGTTCCTGGGA
>JANWHF010000038.1 GCA_025450555.1 Tepidisphaeraceae bacterium
AGCTTTGCGGCCGCCTGATCGCCCTTCGCTAGATCTCGCGCGCCGATAACAACGCGGATACCTTGCTTGCCAAGCTGGCGGGCGATCTCCAGTCCCAGTCCTTTATTCGCCCCCGTGATCAACGCGACGAAATCCTTCCATTGGCTCATGGTGCTGCTCCTTGATCTGATCAAAAGTTTGATTTGCCAAGACGGTAGGTCTTCCCGACGCATGTGACAAGTATCAAAGCTCGTTCTCGAACCCTTGCATTCATCCGTTCGTAGTCGCACAATAGATGAAGTCGGAATCGGGTCATTCTTTAATCAGGATGGCCGATAACCGACGGGCTTGGGGAGAAATTCCTCGAGCGCTTTAGAATTTGATCGTCGGCCGATGGAGCGGCCGATAGACCCAAACACGCGGCAAGACCGTTGTCTGCCGCGCGAAACACCAATCGGGTCAAGCGGGAAAGGCGTCCCAGTCGCTGTTCCCGCGGCCTAAGGATGGGCGCGGATGGATAGCTTCCTCATTCGGGGCGGTACACGTCTCAAAGGTAAAATCGAAATCAGCGGCAGCAAGAATAGCGCGCTGCCAATCATCGCTGCAACATTGATGGCCAAAGGCAAGACGACGCTCAAAAGCGTGCCGCGCCTTTCGGACATCGATTCGATGAACAAACTGATTGGCGAACTCGGTTGCCATGTCTATCGCCACGATTCTCCCGCCAGTGACGGCGACATGCCTTCGCTCAATGGCCCGTTGGACATTGAAGTCACCGACGAAAAGAACTGCGAAGCGCGCTATGACATCGTCAAGACGATGCGCGCCAGCATTTGCGTTCTCGGGCCGTTGTTGGCCAAGCGCGGCAAAGCGATTGTCTCCATTCCAGGTGGCTGCGCCATCGGCGACCGCCCGGTCGATCTTCACGTTCGGGGACTGCAGAAACTTGGAGCCGAGTTCCGAACAGAAAACGGCAATATTGTTGGCGAAGTGCGCGGGCGTCTGAAAGGCTGCCGGATGTACCTCGGTGGCGCGCAGGGGCCGACGGTTCTGGGAACCATCAACGTGCTGTGTGCCGCGGCCTTGGCCGAGGGCGAAACGGTGCTGGTGGGCGCAGCTTGCGAGCCGGAAGTGGTGGACTGTGCCGAGATGCTCATCAAGATGGGCGCGAAGATCAAAGGCCACGGTACCCCAGAAATTCGCATTGAAGGCGTCTCTGAGCTGATCGGCACCGAACACCGGATCATCCCCGATCGCATCGAATGCGGGACCTTTATGATTGCCGCCGCCATCACCAATGGCGAATTGGAATTACGGCACTGCAATCTGGATCATCTCATTGCCGTTCAAGATCGTCTCGAAGACGTGGGTGTGCGGATTCAGCGTGAAAATGGAACGATTCATGCATCGTCAGCCCGGCGGCTCAATACCGTCGAAATGACCACGCAGCCCTATCCTGGCTTTCCGACCGATCTCCAGGCGCAACTCATGGCGCTGCTTTGCCTTGGCGACGGTATTAGCGTCGTCACCGAGCGCATTTTCCCCGATCGTTTCCTACATGTCGGCGAATTGAATCGCATGGGCGCCCGCATCCGTAAGGAAGGGCCAACCGCCATTATTCAAGGTACCAAGGAATTGCAGGGTGCCAGCGTGATGGCCAGCGACCTGCGCGCCTCGGCGGCATTGGTCCTGGCCGGATTGGTGGCCAAGGGAACGACCCGCATCGATCGTGTCTATCACATCGATCGCGGTTACGAAAAAATCGAACAGAAGCTGGCGGCGGTCGGTGCCGACATCGAGCGCGTCAAGGAAAAGTAGTCCCGGCCCGTCCTCGGCCACGAAGCACGGAAGGATGCCGAATGCTGTTCCTTCCGTGCTTTTTCGTTTGTAAATCTAATTTTTCTGGGACGATGGACGACTGGTGGGGCGGCGCGGTTTACCATTTCTGTAGCATCACATCCAGTATTGACGATTTTATTTGCAACGGCGCTTCGATTGGCTTAAACTCCGCGCCAATCCGGCGGGCCGGGCCGTTCAGGGCGGCTTGGCTTTTACAGGGCGGAGTCAGACTGCATGGGAATTCTCGGTAGCAGTCAAGACTCCACTGGCCGTCCGCATCGCGGTGGCGGGATAGACGCCAAATGACGACGCGGCACCCAAGGTTATCGATTCAGGGCGGCTTGCCTGAATCGAGTGATTGGCACCAAGGAACTTTCAGCTAACCGGTTCTCCCGCGCATGGCCCAGCGATCAAAGTTCAAGTCCGTGTGCGCTTCTCCTGTGGACAGGAGTGCGCGCGGGTATTTGGGTTGATCGACGCGCTGGTTACTTTTCAGCCGTCGTGGCGTGCGGGATTCGAGTGCTCATCGGGCACTTGAGTCCTGCGAACGGCTGACATACAGCAGCGGAACGCAAGTTTCGCCGAGGAGGAACATCGTGTTCTTCAACCGCTCCGGCTCGTTTTCTCGCATCTCTTCTTCCAATTTTTTCGCATTTGACGACAAGCAGGATTCGCAAAGGCGACTGCGGCGCAAGCGCCTGGCGGCATTGAGCCTGGCCGTGGCCATGGCCACGCCGGTCGCGCTCACTGCCGTTGCCAATGCGGATGAGGCGCCGCCGGCAACCGGCGCGCAGCCTTCGGGTCAGGCTCCTGCACAGGCGCAGCCCCAGACGCCCAAGGAGCATTACAAGCTGGCCCTCCAGCAGTACCGCGCCGGCGACTGGATCAACGCCCGCAAGAACTTCGAGGCGGCCAAGGATTACAAGCCTGGTCTCTTCGAGGGCGACCGCGCGGACGTTTACCTCGCGCGGATGGACAAGAAGGAGAATGCAGACCGGATCGAATCGACCCGGAACACCCAAGCCAGTTCGCACACTGTGGCTGCCGGGGCCCTGCAGGCGGCGGCGACGCAGCCGACTGCTCCTTCGGGTACCGATGATCAGGCCATGCAGGTTTTGCGCGATACCGCTCGCGCCGACGACCTTCGCCGTCAGCAGAACTCAACCCGCGCCAAGGAACTGGTCGGCCAGGCCCGTGCGTCGCAGGACAGCGGCAATCTCGATCAGGCTCGCGAGCTTTATGCCGAAGCAGTGAGACTCGACCCCAATAACGCCCAGGCCCAGGCCGGGCTGGATGAAGTCCTCACGGCTCAGGGCAGAAACCCGCGCAACACGCCGCTGCTGACTCGCGCTGCGGGACCCATCGAGGAGCGCCGTCAGGAAATCAATTATCGGTTTGATACGGCCATCAGCGATGCACACGCGGCAATTCAATCCCAACGCTGGGAAGATGCGGAGCGATCGCTCCAACAGGCGCAACTGGCGGCAGGCGCCGACCGTACCCTGTTTAATCCGCAGGAATTGCGACGGTTCGATCAGACGCTGGCCTCGACGCGCGTGCAGATCGATCAGGCCCGCGACGAAGCGCTGCGGCAGGCGACCGCCAGGCGGTCAACGCAAGAAGCCCAGCAGATCGAAAATGAACGCAGGCGAGCCGAGATCGAACGGCGGCACACCATCGATGACCTGCGGCAGACTGCCCAGAATCTGACGGCCCAGGCGCGCTATCGCGAAGCGCTGGGCGTGGTGGATCAGATCCTCGTGCTCGATCCCACCAACGAATATGCGATCGGCGTGCGCCCGATGCTGGAAGACAAGTATCAGTTCCAGACGCAGCGCAACTTCATGGAGCAGCGCACCCGCGAGTTCACAAACCAGCTCAATAACGCCGAGGAAAAGCTCATCCCCTATGATGACATCCTGCGTTATCCGACCGACTGGCCGGATATCAGCTCGACGCGCGACCAGACCGTCGCGCAGGAACACGCCGGCGAGCGCGAGGACCGCGCGACGCAGGCGCAGCTCGATCGCTCGCTTCCCGAGCTGTCATTCGAAGGCGTCGGCTTTGGCGACGTAGTTGATTTCCTTCGCGATGTCAGCGGAGCCAATATCTTCGTTAACTGGAAGTCGCTCGAAGCATCTAACATTGATCGCACGGCTCCTGTCACGCTGAAGCTCCGCAACGTCAAGTTCGCCAAGGCGCTGGACCTGATCCTGGCAAATGTCAGCGGCGGCGCAACAAAGCTGGGTTACACGATCGACAACGGCGTCATCACCATTTCAACTGCCGACGATTTGTCCAACAACAAACTGACGCGCGTCTACGACATCCGCGACCTCATCATCGACATCCCGGATTTCACCAACGCACCGATCTTTGATCTGACTTCCCTCAGCAACTCCAGCAGCCAGGGTGGAGCGGGGGGCGGCGTAGGCGGTGGCGTAGGCGGCGGTGTCGGTGGCGGCGGGGGCGGCGGTGGCTCTTCGGGCGGGTTGTTCGGAAACAGCAATCAGGGCAACCAGCAGAACCGGACAAACACCGGTCCGACGCGCCAGGAACTGGTCGATTCCATCATCAAACTGATCACCGATACGATCGCACCGGATTCCTGGCGCGACGCCGGCGGCTCGGTCGGCGCCATCAAGGAACTGCAGGGCCAGTTGATCGTTACCCAGACGCCTGAAAACCAGAAGGCCCTGGTCAGCCTGCTCGAACAGCTTCGCGAGCAACGTGCTATTCAGGTCACCGTCGAAACGCGTTTCCTGACCGTCCAGCGAAACTTCCTGGAAGACGTCGGCATCGACGCCAACTGGCTGTTCAACATCAACGGCAATATCTCCAAGTACCTCAGCCCGATTCCAGTGACCAGCGGCTCATCGAGCTTTACCTCTGGCCCATTCACCAGCGTGCCTGGCAGTATTGCCGGCGGTGGTAATGGTGGCGGCGGGAGTCTGGGTTCCGGTGCGGGCGCGGGTGGCACGGCTGCCGGAAATTCCGCCAACACCACCGGCAGCGCTAGCTCCAGTCCGACCACCGCAGCGCCGACCTCGCTGACCACCGGCTTTACCTTCCTCGACGATTTCCAGGTTCAGTTGCTGCTCCGCGCCACGCAGGCCAGCGTCACTTCGACGATCGTGCAGGCGCCGCGCATCACGCTTTATAACGGCCAGCGCGCCTATGTCGTTGTCGCTCTCGAACAGGCGTACGTCAGCAACCTGATTGCCGTCGTCGGCACGGGTGTCAGCGGATTCCAGCCGGTGCCCAGCACGGTGGAATCCGGCGTGGTCCTCGACGTGACGGCTACCGTGTCTGCCGATCGCAAATATGTAACCCTGACGTTGCGGCCTCAGTTGGCCAACGTGGTGGACATCAAGCAGTTCACGTTCCAGCAGGGTGCCTCGGCTTCGCTGATTGCCGGCACCGGAACGGGCGGAGCCGGGACGGGATTCACCAGTGGCTCCCCCTCGGCAACCATCGAATTGCCTGAATTGCAAATCACCGAAGTCAACACGACCGTCACCGTTCCCGACGGCGGCACGCTGCTCCTGGGCGGCCAGACCATCGCCGGCGAAATTGAGAAAGAGGCTGGCGTGCCGGTCCTCTCCAAGATTCCGTTCCTCAAGCGGCTGTTCACCAATCGCTCGATGGCCAAGGACGAACAGGTCCTGTTGATTCTCGTGAAGCCGACGATTCTGATCACTCGTGAAATCGAACAGAAGCAGTTCCCGCTCCTGAGCAGCAAGCTCGGGGCGTAATTGAGCGTTGAAGTTTCGATCGATACAAACGCCCCTGGAAACAAACGTTTTCAGGGGCGTCTGTCCAGTGGTTTTTAGCCGGGCCGCTCGCCCGGAGTCTCTTGATCCGGAGCCTCCCGTGACTCAGCACTCCGCCAGTTTTCTCGTTTTCAGGACCTTCAAAATCGTAATCGCCGGAGCCCTGCTGGGCGCCTATCCGCTGCTGAGCGGCTGCGTCAAGGACCGCGGCGAACCGACTGTTCCGATCCAGGCACTGCCGATTCAATCCTTTGAGCGTGACTGGGCTGTTGCCGCACAGCAAAAGAACGGCACGGTCGATCGGCTCTTCCTGCGCGACCCGTATATCTTTGCTTACACAGACAAGGGAACGGTTTACATCGTTAATCGCTCGGACGGGTCGATTGTCTCCATAGCTGATGTGCCTCATGGCCGCGATCAGTTGCGGGCGCCGGTTGTGCTGCGAGACCGCATCGTCTTTCCGACGACCGTCAATTTTGAGGTTTATGATCGCACCGGCAATTACATTGGCCCCAAAACGTTGAGTTACTCGATCCGAAGCAACGCAGTTGGATCAGGTTCGGCCGTTTACGTTGGAGCTGACTTCCGCAACGGCGGTCGAGTGGTCAAAGCCGATATCACCCGCAAATTTCCCGACCATGTCTGGGAATTGATGTTCGGCCGGACCTCAGTGTCGGCGGCGCCTGCGCTGTTTGGCGACACCATCTATGCCGCCGCGGAAGATGGTGAAGTAACCGCTGTCGACAACGAAACGCGCAACCCGCTTTGGCCAATCAACGACGGGATTTTCCGGATGCATGGGGCGGTGGTGGCCGATCTGGTCGTCGATGATTCGGGGCTTTACATCGCCAGCGAAGATGAGACGCTCGTGTGTCTGAATCGCCAGACGGGCAAGGTTAAGTGGCAATACACTGCCGGAACACCACTCGACACCAGTCCGATTGTCACCAAAGATCTGGTCCTCCAATACGTTCCCGGTACGGGCCTGGTGGTCATCGACAAGCGGCAGGGAGAGTTCAATCGCAAGCCGCTCTGGGTCGCCTCCGACGTCAACCAGTTCCTGGCCGAGGATGAGCATTACGTCTATGGGCGACGGGCCGACAATGCCATCCTCGCAATGGACAAGAAAGACGGCCACGCCGCTTTCATCTCCCGGCGGCGCGACTTTGCCGAGTTTGCTCCCAACATTCAAAACGGGATCATCTATACCGTAACGAAACATGGCCGCATCATGGCCATCAAACCGGTCCTGACGCCAGGCCAGGTCGGCGAGATCGTCTTCTCGCCCGTGGAGCCCGCGACGGTCGCCTCGGCCCGGTAAGAACCAGCGCCGGCATGGTAACACGTCACACCCGGCTTGCGCGGCCGCGCGTCGAGCCAGTTGCATCGCCGATGTTTTCACGTTTCGCGACGGCAAGGCCATCGAGAAGCGCTCCTTCGCCGACAGCCGGCAGGCGCTGAAATGGGTGGGAGTGGAAGCCTCAGAATGAACTATAAAGGTTCCTGACTCGAATGCCATTCGGTTAGCTCGTAACTGCATCTTCCATCGCGGGTTCAACGTACTGTGACCTCGGCTTGTTCATCCGGTCGTACTCTTTGGGTCTTCGCTTGAGCACGCGTGGGCACCAGCGGCCG
>JANWHF010000039.1 GCA_025450555.1 Tepidisphaeraceae bacterium
CGCATCGAGCCCCGCACATTCGTCCACTTCGTTAAAATGCGGGATCGGCTGCCCTTCATACAAAACCCGTTGCCCATCGCGCGATTTCACGGGAGGTCGATCTGCATTATTCAGCATCCCTTCCACCAGGTCCGAAGCGGGCAGCAAATCCTTCAATCCCTGCTGATATTGGATGCCGATGGTCTGGCAGCCGAAGTCGTCGGCAATTCGCACCGCGGCGATATACATCTGACATTGCGTGAGAATCTGCTGATCGGTCAGCTCCGATTGGCCGTCGGTTCCGGTATGGAATTTCATCCCGCGCTCTTCCATCCATTGTCGAACAGCGGCTGCTTCTTCCTGACCGGTTTGAAGCGTTTCGTAATAAAGGGCCGATTGGCTCAATCGCTCTTTGAAGACGCCGGTCGGGTTCAACAGATGATCGGGAATGATGGCGTTGAACATGCCCATACATCCCTCATCGAAGACGCCCATGATCGCCTTTTCGCGCTGAAGCTGGGCGGCCAGCGCGTGCCCGAGCTTTCGCTCGCGCACTGGAACTTTCGCATCCTTCCATCGCGTGACGTGCGATGTCTTGTGCTTGGCCTTTCCATGCACGAGCCAATCGCGCAGGTAATCACGGAAGAAGCTATCGGAAAAATCTTCGCTCCAGATGGTCGAATATTTGACGCCCGCCTTGGTCAGTGAACCATTGAGATTCAGCATGCCCACGAGGCCCGGCCAAGTTCCTGACCAATTTGCCACCGTCAGGATCGGCCCGCGATGGCTCATCAGCCCTGGCAAAACATGATGTGAGTATTGCCAGACGCTCTCGGCGACAATCAGCGGGGCGTTGGGATCGACATTGTTGGCAAAGACTTCCAGCCCTTCTTTCTGTGAGCTGATGAAGCCATGCCGCTGATCTTCCTTGTAGCGATGAGCGCGCATGGCTTGGTATCCGATATCGGAGATCGCTTGCCCCAGCAGGCTTTCCATCTTCTCCTGCTCCGGCCAGCATTTTTCGTTGGCGCTTTGGCGCAGGTCGCCGTTGGCGATGATCTGCACCTGTTTTTTCTTGAGCTTCATGTGAGGCTTGGCGGTTGGAATGCGATACTCGGGCATTTGAGCTTTCTCTCGTTTCATTGTTCATGAAGGAAGATTTAGAAAGACTATGATAATCGGGGGATCAATCGTTCGTCATGGTCGCGAAATTGGCAAACGGCCCATTTCAACATCCGCCCGAGACAGCAGAAAACGCAAATGAATCTGCGCCGGTCCTGCCCTATGCGGGCACCGGGGACGGAACGATGGTCGTTCTCGCGCGGTTCAGCGCGGAAGTGGAAGCGATGATTGCCGCCGCGTTTCTCGAATCCCGGCACATTCGCTGCAAATTGAGTTGGGTGCAGATCAGCCGATCGGCACGACGCCGGCTGCTGGAGGTCGCTCAGCCGGACGTGCAGGAAGCGATCAACATCCTGGCCTCGTCTCCGGCTCGAAAATATCTGACGATTCCCGAAGCCGATCTTCCGCCGGCCCGCGCGCTGCCGGTGGAAACATGTCCAAAGTGCAGGTCGCCTTTGATCGGCACCGCACCCATCGGCTGGAAACTGTTTCAAATCGCTCTGGTTCTGATTTGGATCCCGATTGTCGATTCATACATCGGAATTCTCGTTTACTTCGTATTGCTCTGGGGCGCAGCGGTCGTACTGGCGCTGCTGCCGCGGATGAAATGCAAAGCCTGCAAGCACCGCTGGAAAGGCTCGCCCCACCCGCTCACTCCCTTGGATCATGTGGATCCTCCGGCTCCGGCTCCTTCAGATCATTGAGCAGATCGACGAAGTCCAAGTCGTCCAACTCGAACCATTCGGGAATAGCCGCTGGGGAACAGCCGCGCCGCTCGGCCAGCGCATTGATGATCCGCTGCTTTAAATCTGGATCGAGAATCTCGCGAATTCGGATCACGACGTGATTCTATGCGATGTGCTTTACTGCTGCGCTTACTTAGTCCATTGCAGCGATTTTGCGATCCTATCGAATACAGCGCGGTCGACGGGATATTGTGCGCGATCTGTATCGAGGCCTAATAGATAGACGTGATCGCCATGCACGGTCAGCAGCGTGACCTCGTCCATCGTCTTGCCGTCGGAAGCCCAGGAGGTGTGCACGAGTCGGCCTTTGTTGCCGCGCGGATCATCTTCGACCTGCTCTTCGATCTTTAAGCCGGGATGCTTCTTTTTCAGATCATCGAGGTAGCCATTCTGGACCAGGCCAATTGGGATCAGGCCGGGCAAATGGGCCGGGAGGGACGGCTCATCCAGTGAAATCGTGCGCGAATCGCTCGCTGAGGGAACGAGCAGAACGACATCATCATTGGAAGGCCTGGATTTCCAGTTCGAAGGGAATTGCAGTTTGATCCCAGCCTTGGAATTCTCGTAATACTGATCGACGACCTGCGGGGCGGGCGCCGGCGCGGGGGGAGCTTTCTGGGGGCTTTGTGTGACAGGCTCTGTCGCCGGCGACGGAGCCGCGGCTCGGCCAAAGCGACGGCAACCTGCCAATGATGCGATCAGGAGAAGCCCCATCGCACCCAGCACGCAGTTTCTGCGTAATATTGCGGCCCGAGCCCCGACTTTCATGGGTTCAATCTACCTTATGCCACGTGGAAACGCGCGGCGAAAAGATCAGGAAATCCATTTGGATGAGCCGATAACGGCTCAAAAGGCGTTCCATGTTGCAAGAGATGCTGTCCCTGCTTCCGCCAGGCGTGGTGAAGCTGCCCTGGTGGCAGCCTGCCGCTGTTGCCGGCATGGGTGCGCTGCTTGGATTGGCCGGCGCGCGCCATAGTCGAACGCTGGTGACGCTGACTGCGGTCGCAGGCGGGACGTTTCTCGGGCTGCATGCGCCAAGCTGGTTTGCGCTGAAAATGGATGGCATTGGAGCCGCCTTTTGTACTGCCATTGCGGTCGGTGTCATTGGGTTTCTGCTTCATCGCACGTTCATCGGGCTGTTACAGGCGATGCTGTTTGGTTCGCTGGCGGGAGTTGGGACGTGGATTGCCCGCGCGGGCACGACGCCCTGGCAATTGCCGCGAATCGATTTGAGCCAATCGGCGCCGGCGATTTTATCGGCACTGCGGGATTCACTGCCGGCCCAATTGCATACGGCATTACCCGTTGCGATCGCAGTCGGCTGGGGCCTTGGAATTATGCTGGCATTCTTCTGGCCGCGGTTCAGCCAGGTGACCTTTTTCAGCTTATTTGGGACGACGATCATGACAGTCGCAGGCGCGCTGGCCGTTGGACAGGTTCGACCCGATCTCCTGGCACGGGTTCCTTCCGATCCGAAAATCCAACTCGCTCTTTTCGGGGGAATCGTTCTTCTTGCCATGGCCATTCAATGGCTGCTGCTTCCGCGCAACAAGCGAGCCGCTCGAGCGTCCGCGAAAGATTCAGCAAACAATGCTGATCATGAGGAATCGCTGATTTTCCCATCACCCAGCCTTGCCTCGGGGAGCTTTCCGATCGATCAGAAGCGCCAGGAAACGGCTGCCCGCAGACAGCGCGCAATCGCTACAGAAAGTTAAGTCTCGCGCCGTCGTGGTCGAATTGAAGCGCGTGGAGACTGCACCTCTTCAAGACGCGGCAACGCAGGCGGCACATGCCGCCACGGTCCTTCCCCAGGTTGGACCTGTCAGCTTTCCCACCCATTGGCCCGCACAGGCCGACCTGATGAGCTGGTGTCAGCAGCTTGGGCCGGGCATGGCGGCGCTGCTGGTTTTGCTTGGGTTGATCTACCTTCTTTTCGGCTACAACATCTTCAAGCTGCTCGTGGCATTCAACGCCGCAGTCATTGGCGGGATGATCGGCGCTGAGATTGCCGACCGGACGCACACGGCCATGCTTGTTCCGACGATCGTGTCGGTGGCGTTCATTGCCGTCATCATCACGCTGCCATTAATGAAATGGGCGGTGGCGGTGATCGGCGGCCTGTTTGGCGCGGCTTTAGGCGCAGGCTTGTGGCGGACGTTCGGCCAGGACCCGCATTTCATGTGGGCCGGGGCGGCAATTGGAATGGTGCTCTTTGGCCTGCTCTCCTTCATCGTCTTCCGCGGCTGCGTCATGACCTACATGAGCCTGCAGGGCGCGACGATGCTGATCGTGGGATTGCTCGGCCTGGTCTTCAAATACAACGAGCTTGAGCCGCGCGTCAGCCAGGGAATGATGCTCCGGCCATTCCTGCTGCCGATGGCAATTCTCATTCCTACGGTGCTGGGTGTGATGTTTCAGCAGAACAATAGCAAGCCGGAAAAGGTTTGATCGCGAGGCAGCGGGCAAACTGCTCCTTTGCATTCCGCGATTTGAAACCTGAATTTGAAATTTCAAATCTGAGATTTCAGATTTGCATCCTCCAGTGCGACCGCCAAGCCGGCATTGGAGCTTAATCCATGCGGTGCCAAGCCCAGCGTTTTTCCTGCGACATCCCCAAAAACACAGGAAATGGTCGTGGCCAAATCGGTGTCGATCCATCCTGGTCGAACATCGTGCGAAGGTAGGTCCCAAACCGCTCCCGGCGATCCGCCACCTCATACGGCTCGCGCTGAACCTTCAACAACGGCACATATGTCAGATTAGCCATACCGCATTCCGCATGTTTCCGATCGATTTGATCAGCATCACTGAGTCCAAATCGGCGGCACCTTTCGTGTAGTTTTCTGCCGGTGTAATTGAACGGCTCATGCCGGGGCGATATCCTCGCGTTCATGGCACGGTGGTTTCAGTCATTTTTCAAGCCTCCCCAGCCTCGAGATGCCCTGGGCGATCGTGGCGAGAACTTGGCGGCGCGATATTTGCGCAATCTCGGCTATACGATCATCACGCGCAACTTCCGCTGCCCGGTTGGCGAAATCGATATCGTCGCCAGAGACGGGAAGACCCTGGTATTCGTCGAGGTGAAAACGCGCGCATCGGACGAGCCGACGCCCGAAGATCAGGTCGGCGAGGTCAAACAGCACCAGGTAACAAAGGCCGGCAAATTTTATCTCTCGCGCTACGGAATCCCGCAGCCGCCGGCCCGGTTCGATGTGGTCGCCATCGTCTGGCCAGAAGGGCGCGAGCCGCAAATCCGGCACACGCAAAGCGCTTTTGAGGGGACGTTCTGAATTGACTACGTCCGAAGATGGGGCGCACCCAAAACCCGCGGATCAAGCCACCCAAAGGATCATCGCCTCGATCGACCTGTGATCGAGATCCTTCGAAACAAGTAAGGTTCAATCGGTTGAAAGATTCAGGTCGTCGCGACCAGTTCCGGCGCGGTCGCATTGGAAACGCGCTGCGCGGCGGGTTGCGCCTCATCGCGCTTTTCCTTGCGCTTCTCGCCAAGACGAACGGCCTTGCCGACGCGATCGCGGAGATAAAAGAGCTTGGCGCGACGTGTGCGTCCGCCGCGGCGAACGACGACTTTCGCGATGAACGGCGAATGGACCGGGAAGATTCGCTCGACGCCTTCATTGTTGACGATGCGGCGAACGGTGAAGGTTTCGTTGATGCCATGTCCCTTTCGCATCAGCACGGTGCCGGAGAAGACCTGGATGCGCTCTTTATCGCCTTCGATGATGCGCGTGTGAACGTCTACCGTGTCGCCGACTTCAAATTGCGGGACATCGGACTTGAGGTGGGGCTTTTCAATGGCTTCGATAATCTGGTTGGTCATGGCTAGGTCTCCGATCCGGGGCCTGTCGATCGTACGGCCGCTCGGGCCGGACTGAAAAATACCGTAAAATTATCTGTCTTTAAATTCTTTGCTAATCCTGTCTTCACTTCAATCGGCGATTCTCATACGCCTGCCACAAATCCTTGCGCCGATTTTGCGTCCGGGTCAATCGTTGCTGCAATCTCCAGTCCGCAATCGCCTGATGGTTGCCGCTGAGCAATATGTCCGGCACGCCCATCCCGCGAAAATCGCGCGGGCGCGTGTACTGCGGATATTCCAGCAATCCATCGGCAAACGTCTCGTTCGCTGCTCCATCTTCCGCGCCCAATGCGCCGGGGAGCAGGCGAACGACCGCCTCAATCACGACCATGGCGGCCAATTCGCCGCCGCTGAGCACATAATCGCCGATGCTTAGTTCCATCGGCGAAAGACCTTCGATGATCCGTTCATCGAAGCCTTCATAATGGCCGGCGATCAGCAGCAGCCGATTTTCCTTGGCCAGGGCCTCGGCAGTCGATTGATCGAACAGCCGACCCTGAGGCGTCAGCAGAATCCGCGTGGCGACCGCAGGGTCCTGCCGTTCGACCGCCTCAACAGCATCGAACATCGGCGGGCACATCATGACCATTCCGGGCCCCCCGCCGAACGGGGCATCATCCACGGAACGGTGTTTATCATTCGCGAAATCGCGAATGTTGGTCAGGTGATAGCTGACCAGTCCCTTCTGAGCCGCGCGCTTCGGAATGCTCGTGGCGAAAAAAGGCCCAAACAATTCCGGAAACAGCGTCAGGACGTCAATGCGAAGGGACATGAGACGCCAGAATCTTCAAGGCCGGGTAACGAATCAACGGCGCACTGCCGCCACGCGTCAACCGGCGGCGCACCTATTCCTTCTTTGCCTCGGCCGGCGCAGGCGCGGCGGCCGCAACCTTGGGCTTGCCCGGCTTGGGCAGCCGAAGCATCTTGTGTTCGATTCCACTCTTTTTCAGGAGGGTCGAAACCGTCTCAGAAGGGATCGCGCCTTTATCGAGCCATTCGCGGCAGCGATCGAGCTTGGCCACAAACTGCTTGGCCTGATCCTTCTCGCGCGGATTGTAATAACCGAGCAACTCAATGACTCGGCCATCGCGCGGCGTGCGCGAATCAACCGCGGCCATGCGGAAAAACGCCGCGTTCTTCCGACCCATTCGCTTCATTCGTAACTTCACTGCCATCCAGCATCTCCGTGATTCTCAAAATTGACAAGAATCGCGAAGTATACCCAGAATGCAGTTGCTGACAAGGGCGGCCGGAAATCCACACAGAGCCAGATTCAACCCATCCGCTAAATCATTGAAAACTTTTACTTATCTTTGCGGGCCGTTTCGTCGTGTATGGCCTGTCATTGGCGCCTTCCTATTTTGACGCGCCTCATCGAATTTGTTTACTTAAAGCCCGTCATTTTAACGAATTGCGTAACCATTCCCGTAAAATTGCTCCAAAATAGCGGCGATTTTTGCTTTTCCTGCCGCCGCGATAATCGCAACTCCTTTCCAGATTCGACGTTGCGTGATGTATTTCGGCACCGGATAATGCGTTTCAGAGAGAGGAGCGCCAATATGACCAGCGATACGACACCTCATCATGCGCCACGATTGCTGGTCTGTGATGATTCCTCAACCGAAAGACACGCGCTATCGGCGTTACTGCGCGATGCCGGCTTTGCAGTCGAAGAAGCACCGGATGGCGACGCGGCTATTGCGCATTTCAAACATCATCCAGTCGATCTCGTCCTTCTCGATTTGCACATGCCAGGCACGGATGGCTTTGAAGTGCTTGGATATCTGCAGCAGCATCGCCGGGCGCTGCCGGTGATTCTGCTGTCGGGAATGCCACTCAATAAGATTCAGCACAAGATGCATCATCTTCCGACACCCGAGCTTCCACCGCTGTTGATTAAGCCGGTCAATCCGGATCAGTTGCTTGGGCTTGTCGAAATGCAACTGAACGGCGAGCTTCCCTCCGCCCCACCCGCAAAGAATCCGTCTCCCTCGATCTGATTTCCATGTTGAAGTGCCTTGCTCCCGCTAGTACAAGTCGCTGATCCTTTGGCTCTTTTCCGGAGTCGATTTATGCGACATGCCACGCGTCTTTGCGCGATGATCGTTGGGGGTGCATCCACTTTTTTTGCGATTTCTCCTTTGTCGGCGGTCGAAAAACCACATGAAAGCGGAATCGACCCCGCGAACTTCGACAAATCCATCAAGCCCGGCGACGACTTCTACGATTACGTAAACGGCGACTGGAACAAGCAGAATCCGATCCCGCCCGAATACAGTCGTTGGGGCGCCTTTCCTAAACTGCGCGATGACAATCTCAACGCGCTTCGTCAGATCGTGGAAGGCTTGAGCCAGAAAACATCACTTGATGAAAACGAGCGGAAAATCCGGGATCTTTATGCGACGGCAATGGATGAAGCCAAG
>JANWHF010000040.1 GCA_025450555.1 Tepidisphaeraceae bacterium
CCGTCTGGCCGGGCTTTGCGTTGATAGCCATGGTCTTCTCCGGACTTAAAAGAACGGGGAAGTATAGCGAACAGTCGATCGATGACAAGGCCACTGTACGAGGGGATTTCAAGTGGTTTCGATGATGCAGAAGTGGCTGGTTACTTGCAGTATCGGCCTATGTGGATAAGATAAGCCGCTGCAAAGGCTCGCCCGGTAGATCTTGCGCTCTTGGGACGATTTTTACCCAAGCAGATGCGAGGAAGCCGGGCATTTGTTTCGATTGATGAACAGTCATGAAAGGATCTAACGCATGATCAGGGTGAAGTCGCGCGGCAACGAGACCGCCGAACAAATGCTGCGGCGGTTCAAAAAGCTGTGCGAGAAGGAAGGCTTGACCAAAGACATTAAGCGCGTGGCCTATTACGAAAAGCCCAGCGAAAAGCGCCGCCGCCGGACGCGCAGCAAGCCTCGCCTCAAGCCGATGCGTTAGACGCTACCGACGATCGCACCCATGACCCAAAGCGCTCAAGAAGAAGCCGTTCGCATCGAACATCTGACCAAGATTTACAAGGATTTCTGGGGCCGTGATAAAGTTCGGGCCTTGGATGACTTGAATCTGTCGATTCGTCGAGGCGAAGTCTTCGGATTGCTCGGTCCGAACGGCTCGGGTAAAAGCACCACCATTAAATTGATGCTGGGGCTGATCTTCCCAACCGCAGGCTCCGCTTCGATCCTCGGACATGCCGCCGGCAGCACGGAAGTCAACGAAAAGATTGGGTTTCTTCCGGAGGAATCCTACCTTTATCGTTTTCTCAACGGTGAGGAAACGCTTTATTTCTACGGGCGGCTGTTCAAGATTCCACGGCGCGATTTGAAACGCCGCGTCCCGATGCTGCTGGACACGGTCGGCCTGAACGCCAAAGACCGCAAGCGCAAGCTTCGCGAATATTCGAAAGGCATGGCGCGGCGCATAGGCCTCGCCCAGGCGCTGATCAATGACCCGGAATTGATTCTGCTCGACGAGCCGACGACGGGCCTCGATCCGATCGGCACGCGCGAGATGAAAGACCTGATCATCTCGTTGAAGCAACAGGGCAAAACGGTGCTGCTCTGCAGCCACCTTCTTGCCGACGTGCAGGATGTTTGCGATCGAATCACCATTCTCTTCGGCGGTCGCATGCAGACGCTCGGACAGGTGCGCGATCTGCTCCAGGTGCGCGACATCACGCAGATTCAGACGCGCGGCATGTCCACAGCGCAGATCGAGGAAGTTCAGGCCTTCCTGAGCAAAATCGGAGTGAGCGATACAGTCATTACGCATCCGACGACAACGTTGGAAGACCTGTTCATGCGTATCGTTCGCGAGCGCACGGGTAACGGGCAGGCTAAGCCGCCAGTCGGATCGCCGAATTAAATCACGACGAGCCCTTTGGTAGATTGGGGTATCGTTCTTATGGCCGGAGGAGCCGTGCTCCCTGCGTTTGTTCTGTCCTTCGCATTTGCTGATTTGTGGCACCAATACCTTCCGTGGCTGGCGGCGGGAATTATCGTGGTGCTGGGCCTTCTGATCTACGGCGCCCACGATCTGTTTCGCCTGAGCCTCACTCGGATCTGGGCTATTTCCAGCGTTTGCTTTTCCGAGGCCATTCGTAAGCGCACGCTCTGGATCACGCCGCTGGCGATCATTGGCGTCATTGTCGTGACGCAACTTTCTCACCCGGACGATCCGCAGGAAGCGATCCGGCAGGCCACCAAATTCTGCCTGTTTGCCAGCGGGCTTTTGGTCTCGGTGGTCGCCATCATTCTCGCATGCACGAACCTTCCGAAGGAAATCGATAATCGCGTCATTTTCACGGTCGTCACCAAACCCACGACCCGCCTGGAGATCGTGCTGGGTAAATGCCTGGGATTTGCCCGGATTTCGGCAACCATCATCATCATCATGGGCATATTTACCTATGCCTATCTGCAGACGCGATCATGGACGGAGATGTCAGCCGTTCACAGGCAGCTCGCCTCGATTCCCTCTGACTCGCCGACGCGCCCTACGCTGGTGTACTACGCCGACCATGGCTTCCTGACTACGCGCCGTCTCGATGCGCCCGAGAATCTACAGATCTACGGCCGCCTGCCGGACGGAAATGTTCGGTGGATGCAGGGCGCGCAGAGCGAATACTTCCTGGTTCCGTTTACTTTAAGTGAAGAACAGAAGGATCAACTTCAGCAGGTTGCCGACACCACCGGCGCATCGGCATATCTGATGACTACGCTGCGTATCCAGCAGCACACTCCGAACGCGACTGAACAGCGCGAAATAAAGGAACTGGGCCTGGGCAATGCGGCGGTAGAGTTGAAGGCCGAAGAACTAGGACCGGTTCTGCCGACTTCGCGACCGACAACGCAGCCAGCAAACGCCCTCCCACCGGCGGTGGTGAGCATTCGTCTTTTGAATCAAAACTATCGCTCCCTCAATGGCACGCTCGATGAGAGTGCCGGCGTCCGGGTCGTGCTTCAGCAACCTGATAAGCCAGGAGATAGCTGGTACGGCCGATTGACGATTCCGGCTGAATGGCTCAATCGCATGTCCCAGGTGCCGATGTTTTATGTTCAGGTCCATGCGATCAGCCCTGCCACCGACTATGGCGTCGAAGCCGAGCCGGAGATGATTTTCATCCCCACAGGAAAACAGAGCGGTATCAAAATAGGGCCAGCGATGTCGGCCCAGGATCCGGGGAAGCCGGCCGAACCCGAACTCTTGAGCTCACGCGGCGCTCGCGGAATGATTCTGATGGGCAAAGCCGATGGTAAGGGACCAATCGCCCTTTATCACTTTCGCAACGCAAAAATAAGCCGGCCGAGCAATGGAACTGTGCCCCTGCAATTGCAGATCAACATCGAAAAGAATGGTGAAGTAGACGTCGAGAAAATCGGTGAAAGCGGTTACGCCAAAGTTGGCGTCCAAGTCATCAATAACAAGACCGGCGAGTCCAGTGGGCTGATCGAAGTAACTCCGGAGCTGAGCCAGACGTCCTTCCTGAACGTTCCGTTCAAGAGTGTCGAAGGCGGCGATTTCGATGTGGTTGTGCGAAGCCAGACGCAGGACCAGTGGTTGGGCCTGAAAGACGACGCGGTCTCCGTCGTTGTCGCGGACGAGAGCTTTGTCGTCAACTTGTTCAAGAGCCTGCTGGTGCTGTGGATGCTTTCCATTTTGGTCGTGGTGATCGGCATCTTCTGCAGCACGTTCCTGTCGTGGCCTATCGCCATTATCTGCACGCTGGTCATTCTTCTGGGTCACTGGGGAGTCGATCAACTGGGATCGGCGCTGGACCCAGGCAGCGGCCGTTCGATTGCGACCGAATTCCGCATTTATGACCCGGTCAGCAGCAGGACCATCAGCCAGACGTTTGACACGCTTTCGCACGTGCTGCGGGTTGTTTCCAATTTCCTTCCGGATCTTTCGAAGTTTCCCGTATCGGACTACATCGAACGAGGCCTTGCCGTACCGCTGTCGAGCCTCCTGCAATCGCTGGGCGTGCTGGCCTGCTACGGGCTTCCACTTTTGGTGTTGAGTTACGTGATCATGCGGAACAAGGAGGTGGCGCCGTGACGACGCTCAAATCTCCACCATCGAATTCGACAAAACCCGCCCAAGGCTTTTCGCAGCAACGCGCTTCAACGCGGACGGGCATCATTCTGCTCATGATCATCTCGGTGGTTGTCGCTGGAGTGCTGCGCGGCGTGGCGATGGACTACCAGACTAAATCTTCGGAATTCAGTGGAGGAGGCGGCTCACGTTCGACGCTTGGCAACATGGACAGCTATGCGCTGGCACTGCTTCTGGGTGGCCTGCGCGGTCCACTGGTTATGTTTCTGTGGACCACCAGCGAAAATGAAAAGGGCAATCATGACCTCAAGGATCTGGACACGAAGATCGAATGGATCCGGCTCCTCCAGCCTGAGTTCGACAGCGTCCACATCTTTCAGATCTGGAATAAGGCCTACAACATCAGCGTCCTGATGGCCAGCCCGGCCAACAAATATATAACGATCATGGACGCGATCAAATACGCCCAGAAGGTCGATCAGGAGAAACCTGGCGATCTGAATATTCTCAACCAGGAAGGCAGCGTCTACCGCGGAAAGCTGGCGGCAACCAATCTTCCGGAAGCGCCGTTTTATATCCGGCAGTTTCGCGAAGAAACCCTGACCGATGCCAATCGCAAATTGGCCTTTCCCAACGATGCCCGTGAATTTCATCGCCTCGGACTGCCCGCGCCGCTTTTGGATGAAAACAACGATCTTCTCGCCCACTTCATCACGCCGCGGCGCGCCAAACCGGCCGGCCAAATCCCTGGCGGACAATGGAACGATGGCTCCGATCTGCAGTACCTGGCCAAGTACAAGCATTTCCCGACCGGAATTCCGCCACAAGCGATGGCCTATAACTACAACAAGCGCGCCCAGGTGGCCCAGACCTCGGAAGGACAAGAACCGCTGCAACTGAGCCCGATGGTCATCGACAGTGAGCCGGCGGTGTCACTCAAAGAATGGGCCGATGAGCAATCGCGCGAAGCCCGCGATTATGAAGGCCGGGCATTTGGCCTGGCCACCGACTCATCTGATGGGAACAAAGCATCGGCGATGTTGAAGCCGGATCAGAGCGTCGCAGATACTCGGGCTCTGAATTTCGCATTGTACGACTATGAATTGTCAGCGCGGTTGGCGGCTGATGCTGAAGGCGAGTATCACCGGCATCTGTCGAATCCTCAGTATGCAAATCGAATCAACGTTTATCAGTCTCACCTGGCAGATCTGAATTCATTATCCCATATGGCGGTTGCGGATCACGACTTCCTTGCCGCATCGCAGGCAACCGGCTCTCAGAAAAAAGAACTGTTGACAAACGCGCTGACAAATTATCAAAAGGCACAAATCGAGATGGAACGGACCATCCTCGAGTTTTATACAGAGCTGCAGGTCTTCACAGATCCTTCGTTCCCGCCACAGCTCGCTGACTCGATTCGCCTCCGCCAGATTCCAGACGATCAGGTCGATGCGGCGTTTGCGCGGTCTTTGCTATTGATCGACAAGTACAAACTCAGTGAATACAACGACGATCGCGTCCAGTATATCGGTTCTCTGAACCGTTGCCGGGCGAGGATCAAAACTCTTCAGGAATTCATCAAATAGCGCTGGCCTCGCTGAATCACGCATTGCATATCAATTGAAGGTGCGCACGATGCAATCGTCCTGCTATACTTGGCTGATTCAATGGAGGTTTGACATCGCTACTGCATCGCATAACGCGCGCGAAAACAGCACGGCCGCCAGAGAATTTGCAGTAGAGGCGGCAAAGCTCCTGGCGAATACGCGCTGCCACCATATTGTCATCCTGGACGTTCGCGGTTTGTCCCCAGTGACCGATTTCATGGTGCTGGCGACTGGAACAAGCGTTCGGCAAATGCAGACCGCCTGCCGCGATGCGGAGGAGCTCGGCGAACAGCGAGGCTTCCGCACCTTGTCCAGGACCGGCGACAACAGCCAGTGGACCTGCATCGACCTGGTCGATGTGGTGATTCATGTTTTCAGCCAGGAAGCGCGCTCCTATTACGATCTCGATAACCTTTGGGGTGATGCTCGAAAGACCGAATGGCAGGAGGCTGGGGGGAAGACTGCCAAAACCTCGTCAAATGCGGACCAAGGCTAAGGCTGATGTATGCCTGACCCAATTCACTCCAAACGAGCCACCCTTCATGGCGCCTTGCATCCCAGCCCAAGCGGGGCAGTTCGGATTGTGCTGACCGGCGGGCCAGGCGCCGGAAAAACGATCATCGCCAACTGGCTCGCATCCGAGAATCCCGAGAAGTTCGCGGCGATTCCTGAAGCAGCAACACAGGTCTATCAACGGCACAACACTCGATGGGACCTGCTGGATGATGCAGCGCGACGAAATATTCAACGCGAGATTTTCTGGCTCCAGCGACAGCAAGAGGACGCCATCCCCGCCTCAAGCGACAATCGCGTTTTTCTGCTGGACCGCGGATCGCTCGATGGATCGGTTTACTGGCCCGATGGCCCGGAAGATTACTGGCGAGAGCTCCTGACCAGCGAACTGGCCGAACTGGAACGATATGACGCCGTCATCTGGCTTCAGACCTGCGCAATGATCGGGTTGTATGACGGCGCGGAGTCGAATGCATGCCGGGGCGAAGCCTCTGAGCAGGCAGTATTGACCGGGCAGAAGCTCGCAAGGGCCTGGTTTCGCCACCCTCGGCTTTACCGGGTCGATGCCTTTCCAACCATTGAAGAAAAAGTGGCGATGGTCCGGAAAATCATTGAGACGGTCATTGTGAGGCTGGGACATTCCTAGCCGCGACGCGATTCAAAGTCCCAGCCGCTGCTTCCATTCCGCAAGCCGCCGCGAATAAGGTTCGCCCCCTGCCGCTCCGGCACTGCGATATCGCCGCACGACATTCCTGGCGCCCAGTGATTCGAAGACATCCGCGCCTACTTTAGATGCATCTGCTCCTGCCCCGGCGACTGCCTGGGTGAAATCATTGATGGTCAATTCGCTCAATGACTTTTTGCCTTCGCGTTCGCAACGCGCTACCAGCGATCCGACGATTCGGTGGGCTGTTCGGAACGCGATGCCCTTTGTGACGAGGTACTCTGCAAGACTTGTGGCATCAAGAAATCCGCGGTCGAGCGTCGGCTCGATATTGGCCGCCACGAAATCAGTCGCGCCAACAATCGCCGCCGCCATCGTCACGGAGCTCGTCACCGTATCAAAAGCGCGGAACAAAACCCGCTTGTCCTCTTGCAGGTCGCGGTTGTAACCGATGGGCAGGCCCTTGCAGATGGTTAGCAGGGCCACGAGGTCGCCGTACACGGTTCCGCAACGACCGCGGATCAACTCGAGCATGTCGGGGTTGCGCTTCTGCGGCATCATTGATGAGCCGGTCGTGTACCGGTCGGCGGTTTTGATAAAAGAGAATTCTGTCGATGAATAGATGACCCACTGCTCGGCCCACCGCGATAAATGCATGGCCGCCATCGACAACGCAAAAAGGAACTCCAGGGCCTGATCTCGGCTGGCAGTCTGCTCGATGCTGCTGGTCGGCGACGATTGATATCCGAGAAGCTCCGCGGAAATAGTCGAGTCGATTGGCAGCGATGAACCCGCGATCGCCCCGCTCCCCAGTGGAATATCGTCAAAGCCATTGCCGGCAGCTACCCGATCGCAACGGTCCGCATCACGAGAGAACATTGTGCACCACGCGAGGCACTCAGCCCCCGCCAGAATCGGCTGGGCTCTTTGAAGATGCGTGTAAGATGGCATCACGATGTCGCCGCTGCGCTGGGCCATTTCCACCAACGCCCGGCACAGATCGTGCAATTTCCTGCCAATCTCGATTGCTTCAGACTTGATCCAAAGTGACAAATCCAAGGCAACCTGGTCATTGCGGCTCCGTGCGGTGTGAAGCCGGCGGCCCGGTTCCCCGATTCGCTCGATCAGCGCCGCCTCGACAACCATATGGATGTCCTCCAGGCTTTGGTCGAACGTGAAGTTACCCGCACCGATGTCGCGCTCGATGCTCTTGAGGCCTTCGATGATCTGATCCCGCTCATTGACCGAAATCAGCCCCACTTGCGCAAGCATGGTGGCATGTGCGATACTTCCGGCGATATCTTGCCGGTAAAGTCGGCGATCATAGGAAATGGATTCAACAAATCCCTGCGCCAGTTGATCGGTAGCCTGGCTGATTCTTGCCTGCCATGATTTCTCATTGGACATAGGGGGCCATTGTAGGAGTGAATGGCGAAAGTGGTAGATGTTCGGGCTATGGGGAGCCGACGGCAATGCGCCTGGCAAGAACGGGGGTGGATAGAGGAAAGACTTCGCCGCCCCCCCAGGCGGCGCGTCCTTCGAGATTACTGTCCCTTTACCGGCTCTTGGCCGGATCGCTCAATTCACCTAAACAGGTGATGCGGTCTTGCCGGGCGGCTGTACGCGTGTTGAAATGCAATGGGAGCATTTCGGTATGGATACCATTACATCGCTTGCCCTTCCCAGCAATCGCCTGGGGGATCTTAAATCGCTGATTCAAATCGTGAATCGACTGGATGCCGCGACGACTCAGTCCTGTGAGGATGCCGTCGCCCATCAACGGGCGATGGTTGCCTGCCTGTGTCGAATGCTGGGCGCTTGTTTGAATGGAGAGCCGCTTTCAATAATCGCCGAAGCGAGTGCCCGACAAAATCTCGAAGGATGTGATTTGCCGCCGCGCGTGCGACAAACGCTGGGACGGCTATTGGCCGGAGACAGCGAAAAACAGATCGCTGCCAAAATGGGGCTTAGTCCTCACACCGTCCATTGCTACATTAAGGCGCTTTACCGCAGCTATGAAGTTTCAAGCCGGGGGGAACTCCTGTCACGATTCGTCACATCTGAATCATCGCGGGGGCTGCACGCTTAATCGCATTCGATTAAATCGGAATGCATCAGGGGAAAAGCGCCGACTCACCTGAATAGGTGAGGTGACGAAGCCTTCGCACCGCCGATAAAAATACACGGCTCGCTTCTTCCGCAAATGGCGGGGCGTGATGCTCGACGACCAACCGATCTGTCATTCCGATGTGCAGGCGTTGCTGCGGCTGGCTGACAGCCTGCATGCAGCAACCAATCCCATTGCGCGCAAGCGAATGATGCTCGCAGGCCTCTGCCGACTTACCCGCGCTGAGCACGGCGCGCTCGTCGTGACCAGCAGCAGTCGGCGCGCGACACAGCGGCGTCTCATTTCCGCAGTGACCTGGCAGACCGGCGCCGCGGGGGAATTCAGAAACTCCCTGCTTCTTCAAGGATCACCTGCAACCCCAATGGGCTCTAACAGAAACTTCGCTGCGCTGCATGGCCTTGGACCTGAGCCTTGCGGCAATGGGTATGAAGCTTTTCTGGCCTGGCTGTCCAACGAAAGACTCACCACCCCTTGCGTGATGTGCTCAAGCCGACTCTCGGGCGCACCGGGGGTCGCCACGATCTACCTTTTCCGCCCGAGGCGGCGGAGCCAGCCCTTCACCGCGCGCCACCGTTTTCTTGTCGATCTCTTCCATAAGAATACATGTTGGCTATATGAACCCGATCTGGTGCTGCTCTCTTCGGATGCGCACGATATCACCCCGCGCGAGCACCAGACACTTGAATTGCTCCTGAACGGCTTAAGCGAAAAGCAAATCGCCGGGCGATTGGGCCTCAGTCACAATACGGTGCATCATTACGTGAAGGCACTGCACCGGCATTTTGGGGTGTCCAGTCGAAGCGAGTTGTTGGCGCGATGGGTTGGAAAACGCCAGTAGCAATAGGTCACGATTCGATACAGAGATCAAGCGACAACTGAGTCGGGAATCTCGGCATTGTGACTGACAGCCTGGACATCGTCGTTATCTTCCAAGGCATCGATCAGCTTGAGGATTTTCTGGGCAACCTCGCCGTCGATGGCGACGGTCATGTTGGGCATGTTGGTGATTTCAGATGCTTCGATTGCAATGCCGGCACCGGTGATGCCCTCCTTGACCTTATGAAAACTGGTGGGGCTCGTGATCACTTCGAAGACTTCGCCCTCGTTCTTTACATCTTCAGCGCCTGCATCAAGCGCAATTTCCAGAAGACGATCTTCGGAAACAGCGTCGGCTCTAATAGCAATGATCCCCTGACGCGTAAACTGAAACGCGACCGCGCCGCTATTGGCCAGGTTTCCGCCGAATTTTTCAAACGTATTTCGCAAATCGGGTGCGGTTCGGGAGCGATTGTTGGTCAGGGCATCGACCATGATCGCCACGCCACCGGGGCCGTAGCCTTCATACGTGGCGGGCTCATAATTCTCGCCGCCCAGTTCACCTGTGCCCTTCATGATCGCTTTTTCGATCGTGTCCTTGGGCATGTTGGCGGCCTTTGCTTCGTCGATCGTGTAACGCAGTGAGAGATTATCGCGCGGATCGCCGCCACCGCGCGCGGCGATGATGATCTTGCGGGCGATCTTGCTCCAGACCTTGCCGCGCTTTGCGTCGTTGGCGCCCTTGGCTCGTTTGATCTTTGCCCAGTGACTATGTCCTGCCATGGATCGTGCCTCGTATTGCTCGCGTCAGTTCGTGTCTTTTTGGATCACCGGCGCGACGCTGACTGGCTTACCCGTTTCAAGCTGTTGCAGTTTAGTTCGCATCGCTTGATACAGCGTCTTTAAATCGCCGTCATCCTGTTTCTTATCCTTGATCCACTTGGCGGCCCGTGTCCAGTCGGTTTTGGCGCTGTTCTCATCGCCCAATCGATAGAACACGTCACCTCGATGATTCAGAATCTCCGGATTAGGATCGCCTTCCGACGATTCCGGCCCCACCGCTCGGTCAAGGTAAGTCTTGGCCTGTGAGAACTCGCCGCGTTTGTATAGTACCCATCCGAGGCTGTCCAGAAAGCTGGCGTTTTGCGGTTCCTGATCCACGGCCTTTCGGATCAGCGGTTCCGCTTTGTCGAGATTCACCCCTGCATCGGCCCAGGAAAATCCGAGATCGTTAGCCGCCCCCGCATGTTTCGGATCGAGCTTGAGGATCTGCGACAGGACGTCTTCAGTGACAGTGCGCTGCCCGATATTGGAATAGACAGCCGTCAGGCCATAGAGCGCATCGGGATCATTGGACCAAAGTGATCGCGTCGAATCCGCAAGCTCTTTCGCATCTTCATTTCGGCCAAGCTGGATGTAGGTATCCAGCAGAACCATATTGGCAGGCCAGCTTCTAGGATGAAGCTTTTGCCTTTGTTCCAGTAACTGGGCAAATCGATCGAGATGATGCGCCTGGGCATACATCAACCCGGCCGGCTCGAGAATATCGGTGTCGGTCGAATCCTGCAGGACAATTCGGCTGAGAATTGCCTCGCCTCCACTCTCGCGTCCCGCCTCCATATCGGCTTGAGCCTGAAGTTCCAAGGCTGATGGATTGCCTGGATCAGCCTCGAACCACCGAGCCAGCACGCGATCCGCCTGCTGGTCCATCTTGAGTCCGAGGTAGTAGTTGTAGAGTTCAAGATATGGGAGGCTGAAGCTGGGGCGGTCGCTGATGAGCTTCCACAGCAGCGACTCGAAGCCCTTGAGGTCTCCGCTGGCCCGAAGCGCATCAGCGTGGGCAAGAATTGTCTCGACTGATCGGTCGCCTTGCGCAATCGCCTTAGCCAGGGCATCGGCAGCTTCGGCGGGATGTTCACGACGGGAAAGCCAAAGTCCTCTTAATTCGGCGGCGAGTGCCGCGTCGCCTGCCGTCGCAGCACGATCTGCAAGCGCTTGGGCCGCCGCGTCATCCTGTTCTCGTGGGAGCTGCGGCAGGTCGCCGATGTTGTCTATCTCATCGCGATAAGCCTGCCGGCAAATGGGCTGAATGGAAAGAGCCTGCTGTCTGGCATTTCGCGCGATCGCTTCGCGATGCCAGACCCGTGCTACCCGCGCAAGCCAAATCAGCTTTACAGCTTTCTGCGATGATGGAACTTCAACTTGTGAAAGCTGCGACAGCAGGAGACTGCCGTGATCGGACGGATGAATCAGCTCATTCCATAACGGTCCCAATTCTTCGTTCAGATCTGTATCCGCAGCCGCCGCGGCTATCAGAAGTTTGGCAGCACCGATCATGTCGCCGCGATCTTCGAAGATTCCCATTCGCCGGTGAATGACCGAGATATCAGAGGGATTGGCTTTCTGCGCCTTCGCCAGCACCTGCTCGGCCTTCGCATCCTCATGCTGCTGATGCAGAAGATCGGCCAGCGCATATAGAAGCGACCGGTTGCGTGGCTGATTCTGATAAGCGTTTGCGAGCACGTCTGCGAGGCGATTTTCCTCACCGCTGGCGCGGTAGGCTTCGCGCACAAGCCGTAACGACTGCGCACCGGCATGGAAGCGCATCACTGAATCCAGCGCATCCTGTTGTGCCAGCGTCCATTTCTTCTCAACCAGCAGAGCACGAACGATATGTTCGCGAAGGTCAAAATCGTCCGGATCGATCCGCAGCGCTTCGGCGTATTCGAATTCCCCTTCCTTTACTCGTCTGAGCTTGAGCAGAAGATCGCCGATCTCACCATGAAGCGCTCCCAGATGATCCATCAGCACGTCGGCTTCGCCGCTCATCCGCATGGCCATGTTCGGCGATTGGAGTCTGGAAACCAGCCGGCGGTAAATCTCGAGCGAGGCCGTGTCGTAGCCGGCGTGCGACAATGCATTGCCGAGGAAAAAGTCGGCAATCGGATCGCGCGGATCGTCGGCCAGGTATTGGTGCGTCAGCAGCGCGAGGCGCAGATGTCTGATAGCGGAAACATACTGAGCTTTCTCGAAATACTGGCGACCAAGATTCAATTGCAGCTCAAGATGGTCCGGCTCAATGGCGCCGGCCTTTTCAAATTCGGCGATGGCCTGCTGATCGGACGAAGGCTGCCTCTGATAAAGTTGCCCGAGTTCAAAATGAAGCTCGTAACTGCGAGGATCGAGTGAAACCGCTTCTTCCAGGAAATGCAGTGCCGATGCGGGATCTTCGTTGAGCAGCGCGACTCGCGCCTGGGCATATAGATCAACAGCTTTGGCGGGAGGCACATCATCCGCGGCCAGCGTCTGGGGAACGCTTAACTGCAACTTAGGGTCAAGCTGATCGAGAGATAATGTCGCTTCGACCGACAACGGTGCTTCGACCTCGGGCATCATTTGAGAAGGTGGCGAAACGCCTGCAACGTTCTGGGTAGAAGGCTGCTGGTGATGGGCGCAGCCGGCTCCGCAGAGAATCGCAATGCCCAGCACGAAGGAAAAAAATCGATTCATCGGTGGGCTGATTATAGCCGACGAGCGACTATAGACCGACGCACCCGCGCTAACGATTAAGGAATTACTTTATTGAGGGGATAAGTGATGATTCCCGTGGCGCCGGCCCGCTTCAGCAGTGGAATCAATTCCCGTTCCTGCTTGTCTTCAAGAATCACTTCGACCGCCACCCAATCGGAATCGGACAGCCGGCTGATGGTCGGGCTTTTTTCGGCCGGAAGATTGCGGGTCACGTCGGCCAGTTTTGATTCGGGCACGTTCATCTTCAGCCCGACTTTCGCCCGCGCCTCGATGGCGCCGCGTAGCAGCATCGCAACGTTTTCCATCTTTTCGCGCTTCCACGCGACGGCCCATGCCGACTTGTTGGCGACAAACCGAATAGTGCTGTGAAGGATGGTGTCGATAACGCGAAGATTGTTGGCTCGAATGCTGGAACCGGTTTCGGTTAAATCGACGATGCCGTCCAGGAGGCGGGCCTTGATCTCGGTGGTTCCCCATGAAAACTCGACGTTTACGTTAACTCCGCTTTTTTGAAAAAAGCGGCGCGTCGTATTCACGATTTCCGTTGCGACGATTTTTCCTTCAAAATCCCGCACGGTTCGAATTGGGCTTTCATCCGGCACCGCCAATACCCATCGCGCCGGCATGCTGGTGGCGCGCGAGTAAGTCAGCTCGCAGATCTCGACGACGTCGTTTTCGTTGCCGTTCTCGACGATCCAGTCATAACCGGTCAGGCCGCAGTCAACGATATTGTCCACGACGTATCGGCTGATCTCCTGGGCCCGGAAAAGCACCGCCGAGATCTTTTCGTCATCAATGCGCGGGAAGACACTTCGCTCCTGAAGCGAGATCTTGTACCCAGCGCGGCCAAACAGCTCGATCGTTGAGGTTTGCATGCTGCCGCTGGGCAAACCCAATCGGAGCGACGATTCTGGAAGGCGTTCGGTCATTTCTTTCGCTTCTTTTCATCCCACAGAACTTTGCGAAGGCACGAATAAAGGTCGAAGCATTCCTCGGCTTTGAGGTGATGCTCGACAAACTTCTGCCCTTCTTCGATCGACGTGTCCTCATCGAGGATGCTCTGCTCGCGAAGCTGTGCCAGCATTTCGTCGTCCAGCGGAAACGCGTGGCCGCCGAATGCAAACATCAGAACGTACGCCTCGACAAAGGGATGAATCTCCGGAAGGTCGCGCAGGAACTGGCGGGCATCCCTTTTGGAAATCGTCTTGAGCCGATCAAGGCTCAGCGTGTGCTCGCGCTCGAAGATGCGGTTCAGCGCCTGCGTGATCATGGCAACGCGCCGTTCGATGGCGGGATATTTGGCCCCCAGCAGGTCCTGAACCTCAAGCTCGGTGGCAACGCGAAGTTCATTCAGCCCGACGAACTCCCGTTCGATGACCCGCATAGCCTCTTCGGCCCGATTGTCTGAGACATCAAAGCTCATTGCGCCGCGCACCAGCGCCAGGAGCGGATCCTGTACGGTCAGCGGATTGGGCTTGCATTCCTTGGTCAGCCGCTTCAGCAGTGATTTCAGATCGTCGGCGTGTTTTGTCGCGTTTTTCATGTGGAAGCAGATCTCTCGCTCTCGTTATCGCTTGCCCGTAATCAGGGGCAGAAAGGCTATCGTACAGACCCCGTGCCCGCAATGGCGTTACTGAGACTCGCCCTGATCGCTTTGCTCCCGCGAATCCCCTGCCTCAGCATCGGTTGAGGCGGCGCGCTGGCGATCTTTCTCCGCATTCTCCTCGGAAATCTTATGCAGCAGTTCAAGAACCTCGATTTCCTTCTTTGCCGCCTCGTCCAGATGGAAATTGAGGTAAGGCGTCTGCCGAATCGAAAGCGCCTTGGTCAGCTTCGTCCGCATCATGCCCGCCGAATGGCGAAGCGCATTCAAAGCGGCCCGCTGATGACCCGGCGTCCCCATCACCGTGATGTACACATCTGCAACCGATAGATCTTCGCTTACTTTGACGCGCGTGATGCTCGGCAAGCCGGTCAACCGCGGATCGTTCAAATCCCGGAGAATCATTTGCGCCAGCTCCTGTCGGATCGTGCTGGCAAGTCGTTCAGTTCGTCTGGACATGATGTTGATGAATGCAAAAGCCCCGCCATTTGCGTGCCTTTGCTGGCATTAAAGCAGCTCGATCTGGTAATCCAGCAGGTCCACCTGCGGCACCGAGCGTACAAAATCCACAAGCTTGCTCAGCGCTCCTTCGACGTACCGCGCATCGTTCGCGACCATCGCCATGCCTAGTACCGATCTTCGATGCTCGTCCAGAGCGCCGACCTCTGCGATCGAGACATTGTGCCCGTGAGCGATCCGATCTTTGATGCTCTTGACCACCCGCCGCTTGTCTTTGAGGGACATGGCATCCTCAATAGACAACTCAAGCTGGAGAACGCCAATGACCATCTAAAAGCGGTAGCGCGGAGGCTACAGTGTCCTTTGGATTGTCTCGCGGACATACGCTTCGAAGACGTCGCCGACCTTGATGTCGTCATAGTTGGCCAGCTTGATGCCGCATTCCAGGCCCGACTTAACCTCGCGAACGTCATCTTTGAGCCGCTTAAGCGAATCAATGGACAGGTCTTCGGTCACGACCACTCCGCCGCGGGTGAGTCGAACCCGGCTGCCGCGCTGAATATGGCCATCGGTAACGAGACAGCCGGCGATGTTGCCAATTCGGCTGACCTTAAATACCTGCCGGACTTCCGCATGGCCATGCAGCTTCTCGCGGATCTCCGGCTCGAGCATGCCGCTGAGCGCCTTCTTCAGGTCATCGAAGATTTCGTAAATGACACGATAGAGCTTGATGTCAATGTGGTTCTGCTCGGCCTTAACTCGCGCGGCTTCTTCCGCAACGACGTGGAACCCGATGATTGCGACGTTGTTCGGATGATCCTTGTCCTCCGCATTGACGCGCGTCGCCATCGCAAGTTCGACATCGCTTTCGCTGATCGGTCCAACGCCGCTATGCATCACCTTCACGCGCACCTCTTCGGTGTTCATATCGGTGACCGTCTTGGCCAGCGTCTCGACCGAGCCCTGCACGTCGGCTTTGATGATCAGATGGATGGTCTTGATCTCGCCGGCGCGAATGACATCCGTGAGGTTGTCGCGCGTGACAGCGGTGCGACCTGCAAGCTGCTGTTGCCGGATCGCGCTTCCGCGCTCCTCGGCAATCGCGCGGGCGCGCTCCATGTCATCCAGCTGATAGACGTTGTCGCCAGCAGCAGGCACATCGCTCATGCCGCTGATCAGCACAGGCATGGAAGCCGTCGCTGTCTCTACATTTTCGCCGCGGTCATTAAGGAGCGACCTTATGCGCCCGTAGCCCGGCCCTGCCAGAATCACATCGCCTGGCCGAAGCGTACCATCCTGCACGAGCACCGTAGCGACGGAGCCCATGCCGGGATCCATTCGAGCTTCGATCACCGTGCCACGGGCTGGCGCGGATGGATCGGTCTTCAGATCCAGAAGCTGTGATTGGTAATCGAGAATCTCGATCAGCTCTTCGATGCCTTGCCCGGTGACCGCGCTGGTACGGACGACTTCGATGTCGCCGCCCCACTCGACGGGATTCAGGCCCTGTCCGGCAAGCTGGCCGAGCACCTGCTGTTCGTTGGAGTCAGGGCGGTCGATCTTGTTCATGGCCACGACGATCGGCACGTTCGCCGCTTTGGCGTGGTTGATCGATTCGATCGTCTGCGGCTGCACCCCTTCGGCAGCCGATACGACCAGCACGACCACGTCAGTCATGTTAGCGCCGCGAGCACGCATTGAAGTGAACGCCTGATGGCCCGGCGTATCGATGAAGGTGACGCGCTTGGCAGTTTCTCCCTGGCCAAGCTGCACCATCCACGCGGCCGTGTGCTGCGTGATTCCACCGGCCTCGCCGGCAGCGACGTTTGCCTTGCGAATCCGATCGAGCAGGCTCGTTTTGCCATGGTCCACGTGTCCCAGAATCGTGACGACCGGCGGCCGCGGGACCAGGTTCTCCGGTTGCGAGGGATGGTCGCCCATCTCGCTGACCAGTTGCTCTTCGAGCGTGGCTTTCTGAGCCACCTGAAGCTCGACGCCGTATTCGAGCGCCAGAGCCATGGCCGAATCGTGGTCGAGCGTTTGATTCAAATTGGCGCTCACGCCTTGCTTCAGAAGCCGAAGCAGCAAATCATTTGATTTGATGCCGAGCACCGAAGAAAGCCCTTTGATGGTGATCGGCTCTTCGATCTTGATCGGCTCGCCCTTCTGAGCGCCAGTCTTGGCGATCTGTCCCGGGCGCTGCTGCGTCTTGGCCAGATGCCATTCACGCTGTGCGCGATCTCCGCTTGCGCGATTGAGGCGGATACGGCGTTCTTCAAGATCGGCTTCAGTAAATTCGCGGAGCTTTTCGAGAGCTTCGCCACGACGACCGTCGGGGCCGCGCCTGCGGTTGGAATTGGTGCGCCCTGCCGCGCCTTTGGCGGTCTTTTTCTTTGCCTCGGATTCTTCCTCTTCTTCGGAGACCTTCACGCCACGACCCTGCTGAGGCCGAGCCTGGGTGAACGCGGGGGCATCGCCACCAGCCTGCGGACGGCGGGGGGCGCGCGGAACCGGAACTACTTCGGGCGCTTCCTCGCGAACCACGCGCGGACCCTGGATCTTGGCTGGCTGAAGCGATGTCAACTGCGGAGCCGGCGTCACGCTCTTGCGCTCAATAGGCGGTGGCGTCTGATGCGAGCGAAGCGAAACGGTCGGACGCGCTGTTGGACCTGCCGGGCGCGATGGCGCGGGATGAGCCGCGGGGGTGTTTGCGGCTGCGGCAGCGGTTGAAGGCGCGGCGGGCGGCGCTGGATGCACCACGGCCGGAGGAGTCTTTGGCGCATGGGGTGCATGTTCGGGCGCTTCGAGTTTCACAGGAGCACGCGGCGCCGGTTTTACAGGCGCAATCTTCACTTCTGCCGCCGGCGGAGGTTCAACGGCTGCAGGCGCTTCGGCCGCGGCCGCGGGTTTGGCCGGCGGTTCGATTGGCGCAGGCGCTTCGGCCTCGGTCACCGTCTCAGTTTCAGTCGCCGGGGTTTCAGCATCCTCTTGAGGCTCCTCATGAGCCTCATCGAGATCAGGCGTCTTGAGATCAGTTGCCTTTTTCTTGGTGGTGCGCGCGCGCTTAGGCTTGACTTCAACGGGAGGAGCAGTTTCGACAGCCGTGCCGCCTCCCTCTGAGCTCATGCCTCTGAACCATTCGCGCACTGTCTCTGACAAGCCGATGCTGAGCACCGTCATGTGATTGGGAACTTTCTCGCCCAGGCCTTCCTCTCGGCACTTGGCGAGGATCGCCTTGCTTTCGATTCCAAGTTCCTTGGCAAGCTGATTGACTCGAATACCTTTAGCCAAATCGATCTCCTGAACTGACTCGTGTTTGCGGCCCTTTGGCCTACTTCAATCGTGCGCTGTTCAGCGCCCTGAAAGTCGCTTTCAATTATTCGTTTGCGGCCGCGAGTCGGTTCATCAATCGCGGCTGCTATTTACCATTTAACTCACAATTCATACCGGTTCATCGCGCGTGTCGGTCGGCGGCTGGGCGCGCCCCTCGGCCAATGCCGCGGTGTCGGCATCTTCATCAGCAAAGTCTTTGCGGGCTTCGTCTGCGTTCTCATCAGCGCCTTGTACATGAACCGCCTGTTCCTCGGGTGACAGCTCCTCACTTGCGCCTTGAAGAACCTCGGCATGCGTGGTGGTCTCCGGAGCGCCGCCATTGGAAGATTCCATTGGGCCAGGAAGGGTCTGGCTCGCATCCTCCGGCTCGACACGCTCTTCGCGGGTCGGTCGACCAAAACCGCCAGCCGCAAAGGCCGCGCGATCCGCAGCCTTGGCCGACGCCTCGGCGGCCTTCTTGGCCTCTTGCTCAACCGCCACGATCTTGGCCTCGGCGGATGCCTTATCGACCGCTTGTTGAGCGGTCGGCTCATCGAGCCCAAGCTCTTCCATCAACGGCGAAATGCCGACTTCGTCGATATCGCGCACGTCGATCAGGCCTAGTGCGATGACCTTGTCCACATGCTCCTGCGTAATGCCTTCCACGCTCTTGAGAATCGTTTCAAGCCGCTTGATACCCGCTTGGAATTCCACAGGCGTAAGGATGTCGATGTCCCACCCGGTCAATCGCGCAGCCAGACGCACGTTCTGCCCGCGCTTGCCGATGGCCAGGCTCAGTTGATCCTCATTCACCACGACGGTTGCGCGACCGAGTTCGAAGCAGAGAGAAACTTCCGTCACCTCAGCCGGCTTGAGAGCGTTGGCAATCAGAATCTGCGATGACTCGTTCCATCGCACGATGTCGATCTTCTCGCCGCCCAGCTCGTCGACGATATTTTTGATTCTGCTTCCACGCACGCCAACGCAAGCGCCGACTGCATCGACTTTCGTGTCAATCGAGCTGACCGCGATCTTGGTTCGATGGCCCGGCTCGCGCGCCAGCGCCTTGATTTCAATCGTCCGCTCGCCCACTTCAGGAACTTCACGTTCAAATAGCCGGCGGATGAATTCCGGGTGGCTGCGGCTCAGGATGATCTTCACAGCACTGAGCGTGTCGCGCACTTCCATGATCAGTGCCTGAATGCGCTCGCCCACTTGGTGATTTTCGCCCGGAATCTGCTCGCTGCGCGGCATGATGCCTTCAGAACGGCCCAGGCTCACGATCATTGTGCCGCCTTCAAAGCGGGCGATGGTTCCAGTGACGATGGTGCCAACGCGGTCCTTAAACTCCTCGTAGATGCTGCCTCGCTCATCCTGACGAATGAGCTGGATCATGACCTGCTTGACCGTTTGCGCGCCGATTCGGCCCACGACATTCAGTGGAATCGCCTGGCCCTGACGGGTGGCGGAAATGTCACCACTGGTGCGATCGACGCTGACGGCAAATTCGCTGGCGTCCTCCGTGTCAAACTGTTTGCGCAGACCCGAGGCAATCGCCTGCTCGATGTCAGAGTAAATCTGGTCGCGCTCAATATTCTTGTCTCGTGCGATTCCATCTACGATGCGAATGAGTTCCTGATTCATTGGCTCTCTCTATTCAGTTGTTCGGACAAAGGCCGCAATCGAGCGGCTTTCAAACTTCAAATTTGATATCTCAAAATTCAAAATCTCAGATTCAAATGATGAACCATTCAATGGTGCGTCAATTCACTACAAAGGCAAAACCGCGGCCAAACAAAAAAGCCACCTTTCGGCGGCCCACTGTTTTCGCGCAAAAACCTGAAAAAAGCGCCTCACACGCGCCTCCGGGGCATTTGCCCCGATGGCGGCAGGCCGCCGAGAGTTTGTCCATGCTGTTGCTTATGCAATGGCATGGGCTGGCTCGCTCGTGTGGCTCAGGTTCATTCCCGGGTCTCCGGGCGCAAAAAAGTGGACCTTGCGCAAATCGACGTACAGTCGGATTGGCGCATCAATCCGGAGGCCATCCTGCGCCTCCACCCGCGCAACCACCTGGTCGCGCAGGCTTGTGCTGACGTAAAGATCCATGTTATTTCCAAGTGGTTCCATTACATTCAGCTTCACGTCGATCAATGCCGACTGGGTCGTTTCAAAGGGCCGCACGTCCATATGCTCGGGTCGAATTCCAAGCACCACGTGCTTCCCAACGTATCCGCCAAGCCGGTCAGCCAGATGCGACGGTATGGAAAGAGTAAACCCATTGCCCGGCAAGGTCAAATCATTTGCAGGCGTTTGTCTAGCGCCGCCCGGGCTCCTCTGGGGGTCTGGATTCGCTCCTTCTTCGAATATCAATTGGCCATCGACCGACTTCACCACTCCGTCGAAGAAGTTCATCGGAGGCATTCCAATGAACCCGGCGACGAATCGATTGGCCGGGAAATTATAGGTCGCCAAAGGCGTATCGGCCTGCTGAATGACACCATCTTTCATCACGACGATACGGTCACCCAGCGTCATCGCCTCTTCCTGATCGTGGGTGACATAAACGGTCGTCGTTTTCAACCTTTGATGAAGTCGCTTCAGTTCGGCACGTGTGGTGACGCGTAATTTTGCATCCAGATTGCTCAAAGGCTCGTCGAAGAGAAACGCCGCAGGCTCTCGGACAATCGCCCGCCCCACCGCCACACGCTGTTTCTGACCACCGGAAAGCGCGCGGGGCTTTCGATCCAGAAGATGCTCGATATCCAGGATTCTTGCCGCATCTTTAACGCGGGCCTGAATCTCTTCCGATCGCATGCCGCGCAGCTTCAGTCCAAAGGCCATGTTCTTGTACACGGTCATGTGGGGATACAGTGCGTAATTTTGAAAGACCATTGCGATGTCGCGGTCTTTCGGTGGCATTCGATTAACGACCTGATTACCAATTCGGATGGTGCCGGCGGTGATTTCTTCCAAGCCGGCGATCATGCGCAGGGTCGTCGTCTTTCCACATCCTGACGGGCCGACTAGAACGACAAATTCCTGATCGGCGATGTGGAGTGACACCTCATCGACGGCGCGCACGCCGCCCGGAAATATTTTGATCACCAGTTCCAGATCGACTTGAGCCATAAATCGAAAAACTTTCTTCGCGCGGGGGCGGCGGACACCGGAAGTATAAAAAGCCACGACGTAGCGTCAAACCTTTAGTTTGTACACCTTGCAATCAAAACCTGATGGAGCACCCTTCGACGCATTTTTTGCGCATTTTCTGAATCTTTTTCTGGCAAGACGTTTGCATATGCCCCGGCAGTGCCCGCCGGAAGGAGCCATATGACAGGCGGCATCGGGAGAGCATTGAAAACCATGAGTACGCGCGCCCAGAAAATCCTCCTGGTTGAAGATCACACTGACACGGCAGTGGTTTTCTCACGAGTGCTCCGCCGGGATGGGCATCAGGTGGAAGTGGCTCATACCGTGCAGGACGCGGAGAAGCTTTGCGAACAAAAGGATTTTGATCTGCTGCTTTGCGACATTGAGCTAACCGACGGGACGAGCTTTCATTTGCTGGAACGAGCGCGCAAGACCTGTCCGACTGCTGTCGGCATTGTGATCAGCGCGCATGGAGACGATCAACGTCGGCAAGCTGCGGCCAAAGCAGGATTTAAGGAATACATCGTCAAACCGGTGAGAGCTGAACATCTGCGGGCGGCCATCGAACGCTCATCACAGATTCGGCCAGCAAATCCTCCACCTGCCAGCGATCAATCAATGATGCGACCGTGACATAACTGATGTCAAAAGAGTACGCCCGGCGTTTTTGAGCCGGGCGTAAGACGAATTCAGTTTTGATGGTCGGTTAACTTAGCTCGCAGCCGTCACATACGGCAACAGCGCCATATAGCGTGCCCGCTTCACAGCGCCGGCGAGCATTCGTTGTTCGATGGCGTTGGCGCCGGTGCGTTTGCGCGATTGGATCTTACCGTTGCCGCTCATTACTTTCCTGAGCGACTCGGTGTCCTTGTAATCGATGTATTGCTTTCCCGAGGCGCTGATACGGGCGACCTTGACCTTCGGACGGTTGAAGGTCTGAAACTTATCGGCTTTATCACGTGACTCGCGGGCCATGCGGCTTGCTCCAAGTCGTAAAAAGACTTCAATTCCTCAAAAATAAGGTGGGGGATTGTAACAAGTCGGCGATTAGCGTCAATCTGACGGCCTTCAAATTCGACTATCGTCGCAAAACATCGATAATTCCAAGGGTTGCGACGATCAAACTGATAACGCCATTGAGCGTAAAGAACGCGAGATTGACCTTGGAGAGGTTGCCGCCCCAGACCAACGAATGCTCGACAATGAGTAAGGCCAGGGCAATACCGACTCCAATGTAAAACAAAACACTCAAGGCTGGAGTCGTCATGGCAAGGCCAATCAGCATCCCCAACGATGTCAGATGGGTCAGCCGGCTCACCCAGAGCGCCCGAGGAATTCCAATCTTCGCCGGCACCGAAAACAGCCCGCAGGCAACATCGGTTTTAAAATCCTGGCACGCGTAAATGATGTCAAAGCCGGCCGTCCAGAGGCAAACTGCTCCGAAGATCCAAAATGGCGGTGCTGCAATTGTGCCGCGGATGGCAATCCAGGCGCAGATCGGCGCGATGGCGAGGCAGAACCCAAGGTAATAGTGGCAAAGGCGGGTAAATCGCTTGAACCATGGATAAGCGCTGAGCAATCCCAGAACTGGAATTGAAAAGTAGAGTGGCCACGGATTTCGATAGAGCAGCCAAAACCCCGCCGTCGCCGCAACGAAAACAACTGAGCAAAGAAGCACGACCGCCCAGTAGAACTGGCGAGACAGCACCCTGCCGGGAATGGCTCGCCGGGCCGTGCGCGGGTTGATTGCATCGAGCCGAGCGTCGAGCAATCGGTTGACAGCCATCGCCACCGTGCGGGCCGTCACCATGCAGATCAAAATCAGCAGCAATTGCCCCGCCGTCGGCCATCCGTTTGCCGCCAGAAAGGTGCTCAGAAGCGCGAAGGGCAGCGCAAACACGGTGTGGGAGACTTTGATGTCCGCCGCGAAGATCGCCAGCCGTTGCCCGAGGGTTGAGGCGGCGCGACGTGCGGGATCGAGGGATTGGACATTTAGTTCGGTCATCGATGGTCTTCAAAAGATATGCTAAGACCCATAGCCTTGAAAGTTCGACGATTCGGGCCTTTCAAAACTCGTGAGCATCGCTCTTGAACCTTTGTTCAAAGGTCGAGACAGTTACGCAAATGCTCATTAAGCAGCCATGGCTTCTCGCACTAATTATTATCGTTTTCGGTTCACTCGCGCCGGCAGCTCCGACTCCGGTGAATTCAGCCTCTCGTCCCAATGTCATCCTGATTCTCGCCGACGACATGGGCTTTTCCGACCTCG
>JANWHF010000041.1 GCA_025450555.1 Tepidisphaeraceae bacterium
ATGCGAAGCGTCAGCGTGCGGCCATCCTGCACAGCGAGCATAGCCGTGTAATGCGCTTTGGTGGCCTCGCTTCTGGAGACTTCACCCGCCGCCTGGCGCTCGACGACTTCGCCAACCATCTCGCGCCCATCGACCAACACGCTGAAGTTCGACACGCTCGCGTGCGGCGGCAGTGTGAAGGTGTAGACGGCGGCGGTTTCGCGATCGGTAGGATTATGAAAAGTCTGCCGAACGTGCGTGACGGCAATTGCATTTCGAATCAGGACGTTGACCGTGTGGTCCTTGAGTTCGAACGAGGCGCCGTCTTCAGCGACGACTTGAGCCGCCGGGCAAAGCTGCGCGGACAGAAGAAGCGCAATCAGAGCGATGGAGAGAGCCGCTTTCATCGCGCACCTTGCCTTGCGGAAATATCCGCAGTTGAGGCAGAGGCGGACTGCGCTTCCTGGCTGGCCGCGCGATCGCGGGCGGTGCGGACGAAATTGTCGGCAAGCAGCTTGAAGACTTTCGTGTGGGCTTCGCTGGAAACGCGATTCAATTCGCTGCTGGCATTGGCATCGGGGGAATAGCGCGATGCCGAAGCCTGGGCAGCGGCGCTCAACACGACCCGGCCGCTGCGCACGTCAATCAGCGCGGCTGAGCCCCGCGCGTTCGCGGTGACCTGCTGGCTGGGCACGACGAACGCGCCGACGATGGTTAAATCCAACGCCGACAGCGGCGACGAATAGCTCTGCGGCTGCACGGTCGCCGCGTAGACCAGCAGGTAATCTGCGCCCTGGTCGCGCGCCATGGATTGCAAAGCACGAATCGGCTCGCGCGATGGGGTAGCCGTGCAGTTAATCGGAGCGGGCAATGCGGCTGTCTGCCCGACGACATCACGCGCGGAATTAAGAGCTCCTATGAAACCCAGATCAGGCGACTCTTCGCCAATTTGCGCGACCGCGATCCGAACGGGAAACTCGATCGTTCGCTGCGCATAGGTTTCGGTCGGCTGGTCGTAAAGTGACATCACATATTGCGTATAAGCGCCGCCTTGTCCGGCGATGGGCTCATTGGGTGTCGAGGCGCATCCCGCGCACCACGGCAAGGCGAATAAACTGGCAGCCAGTAAAGTCAGCATTGGCTTCATGGAGTCTCCCTTGATTTGAGCAGCCGATGTGAAAACAAGCTGCCCGCTAGCGGTGCCAAAGCATCAGACATGCCAGACCAACTGGCACTCGTTAAGTGCAAGCGGAGCCGGAGTTTCCAAATTCCTTGCTTGGATGCGGCGATTGATCGGCAAAGCCTTCTTTGTCAGCCTATGCATGGTGCCGTACATTGGATGCACATTTGAGAAAGGGCTGGAGCAATGAGAATGATCCACATAATCGCGGTGATGGTTGCAGTTTTGATGGTCGGTAAACTGCGCGCTTCGGCGCAGGAAAAGCAGGGGAAGTTCATCGAGCTTTGGCCCAGCGGGGCGCCGGGGGCGACTGGCAATACCGATGAAGACAAGCCGGCGATTCTCCCCTTCCTGCCGAACGCAAAGGACAACACCGGCGCGGCAATCCTCATCTGCCCGGGCGGCGGGTTCACGACGCGGTGCGTTGATTTTGAAGGCGTTGAGATTGGCCAGTGGTTCCAGGCGCGCGGCATCGCGGGATTTGTCCTGCGCTATCGCATCCGGCCGATGTATGGAATGCAATATTCAATGGCCGATGCTCAGCGCGCGATGCAATATCTGCGGGCTCACGCCGGTGAGTTTCATATCGATGCGCGGCGCATTGGGATCATTGGGTTTTCCGCCGGCGCGGAGTTGGCGGCTGCATCCACCTTCAAGCCTCTTGAGGCAAAGGCGGACGATGCCGATCCGCTGATGCGCTTCGGGAGCCGGCCCGATTTCCTGGTGCTGGCGTATGGCTCGTCACGTCTGCCGGCATCAAGCGATCCGAAAACCTCTCCCCCGCCGACATTCATGTTCTGCACGGCTGAAGATATGGGACACCTTCGGGGAATGATGGATTTATTCGGGGCGCTGACGCGTGCGCATATACCCGCCGAGGCACATTTTTTTGCATCAGGCGAGCATGGCGTCGGCTTTCCGCTGGGCGATCCTGTGCTGGGCCAATGGCCCGATTTGCTTTTTAGCTGGATCAAAGCCAGCGGGTTTTTGGTCGATCAGCCGCGCGTCGCGTTGCAGGGAATCGTGAAGCTGGATGGCCAGCCGCTCCCGCGCGGATACGTCATTTTCACGCCGATCGATTCGCCTCATGCTCCAACGATCGTTGCCCGTATTTTCAACACCGGCCCCGTGCGCGGCCAATTCTCGTTTGATATGAAGACCGGCCCGATTCCCGGCCGCTACCGCGTTCAAATCCGGCAAGATGCAACCCGCTGGGTGAGCAACTCGCGCGATCCGATTCAGCTCAAGATGAACCAAAAGATGCGTGCCGGCACCTTCACCGACGCGGATAGACAAGAGTGGATCACCGCCGCCCGGCAGCGCGATCTTTCCCCCAGCATCGAAGGCCAGCGAACGTACGATCACATTCATCCCAATGATGGCAAAGAAATAACCATCGAGGTCCCGCCGACGGGAAAGGAGGAACTGGAGATCGAAATCTTCTCGAAGTGAATGAAGTTTTGGAAGTTCTTCGCCGCTTGCTGTGCGCCAAGGACGCCAAGGAGCCAAGAGCGCCAAGGAAGAAATAAAACAAAAGTATTTTCTTGGTGGCCTTGGCTCCTTGGCGGTCTTGGCGCGAGGCGGTGCGCAAGAACTTGACAAAATCAGCCGTTACCCATCTCACTCGCCGGTGGTGAGGGGTGGTCTAAATACACTTCCGCGGTGTCCGGCGAATAGCCAATCAACTCGCCGAATCGGCCCCAGTTGATGACGGTTTCCGCCAGCGAATCGACATCTTCGGTCGGCAATCGCATCACCAATTCTTCGCGGACGATTTCTTCCGGCAGGCGATGATTCTTGGCTTCCTTGAGCATCTGCACGATGTAGCGGAAAACGCCCAGCGTTTGAAGCTGTTGATTGATCAGCAGCTTTCGGCCGTTCATGTCGGCTTGCAGATACTTTTCGCCTATCGGGGTCAGGAGAACGCGGTTTTTGGGCGTATCCAGAAGATCGAGCATTTCGCCGGCTTTGACCACTGCCAGCGTATGGCCAAAGTCATAGTCGGTGATGGAATCGAGGCGGAACACATCCATCTGCCCGCCGTTGTCGTGCAGAATTTCGATCAGACCGGCCACCTCGCCCAGGTGCACGTGCGGCACCGGTTCGCAGGCCAACATGGCATCCGCACGGCTGACGGCCTCGCCGGCCGCGGGCCCTTCAGGCAGATGCTCCGAGACGATAATGTCGTGGAGCCGCTGCACCAGGCTTTGAAACTGCGGCGACTGGTAATCGCGCGGATGCGGAATCGAATTCGAAATGATCTGCCGAATGTGGCCCGGCCGGGTGCCCATCACGACGATGCGGTCGGCAAGAAAAACCGCCTCTTCGATGATGTGCGTGATCATCAAAATACTTTTGAGGCCCGCGGTATGAATGCCGGCATTCGCATCGGCGGGCGCGGAGGTATCTGCACCGGTCCAGAGGCGATAGACTTCGCTTCGCAGACTTTCAGCCGTAAATACATCCAGCGCGCTGAAAGGCTCATCCATGCAAAGGACTTCCGGCCCGCGCGCCAAAGCCCGGGCAATGCCCACGCGCTGCTTCATGCCCCCGGAAAGTTCCTTGGGATAAGCTTCTTCGAAGCCGTCCAGGCCGACGATATCGATGCAGCGCGTCACGCGCTGGGCCGCGGTTGCTTCGTCGAGGTTCAGGCCATTCATAGCGACCTGAATGTTTTCGCGCACGGTCAGCCAAGGATAGAGCGCGAAATTCTGGAATACGATGGAGGTGCCGGGGTGAATTCCGCGCAGGGGCTGGCCATGTGTCAGCACCTTGCCGCTGCTGGGCGGAATGAGACCGACCATCACGCGCAATAGCGTGCTTTTTCCGCAGCCGCTTGGGCCCAAAATCGCCACCACTTCATTGGCATTGATCGCCAGCGAGACGTTTTCGATTGCAGGTCGTCCGGCAAAGATCACGCTGACATCCCGGACTTCGCAGATCGGTGACGCGTCGGTGCTGGACTGTACCGGAACGATGGTTTGGGCACTGGCTGTCAATGGAATTCAATCCTTTGCTAGATGTCCATTATACGTTCAGGCTGTATCGCTCTTCGGCCAGGCGATAAAGCCGCTTCCAGAACAATCGGTTGAGGAAGACGACGAAGATCGCCATCGTCACCACGCCCGCCGCCAGCAGCGAATAATTGGCCTCGGCCGTCGCCTTGCTGATCAGCGAGCCAAGCCCGAAGGCGACGAACGTGCCGCTTGGAAGCTGGACAAATTCGGAGACGATCGTCGCATTCCACGCGCCCCCCGCCGCCGTCACGAGGCCAGTGACCAGATAAGGAAAGACGCAGGGCAGATAAAGCCGCCGCCATCGCTCGATTCGGCTCATGCGATAGACGTTTGCGACTTCCTTTAGATCACTGGGAATGGCCATCGCGCCCGCGATGACATTAAAAAGAATATACCACTGTGCTCCCAGCAGCATGAGCGCGACACAGCCGATCGTGAAGGGAATCTTCAGCACGATCAACGCCATCGTAACGATTGGGAAAAGCATGGGAGCGGGAAAGCTGGCGACGACCTGGATGATCGGTTGAAGACGCGATGACCATTTTGGGGAGCGGCCGATCATGATGCCGGCCGGCAATGTCCACAGGGCCCCGAGTGCTACAGCGCCGGTTGTACGCAGGAACGAAGCGCCGAGGGCCAGCACGACACTCAGCCAATCTTCATGCTTTACCGCATCGTGAATTGGAAGACGCACGAGCAGCCGAACGAGTTCGATCGTGCCCCAAATCGCGGCGACGGCCAACAGCGCGAGCACCAGCCAGGGAAGCATCGCCGCGATAGCATTACCCGGCCTGCCGCGACGACCTGCAGGGCTGGTCGGAGTTGCCGCCTCCCCATTTCCATCACCGCCAACCAGAACCGCCATCGCCTTTTCGCGATGACGATGTTGCCGGCGCGCCTCCAGAGCCGCCGCACTCCAGGTATAGATGCGCGATCGGCGCAAAAGGTCCAGCACCCATGACTGCTGCTCCTCTCCGCTCAACTCTTCCATGCGGAAGCGCTGGCTCCAGACCACAATCGGCCGCCAGAAAAGCTGATCGACCGCCACGATCATGATCACCATTGCAATGATGGCCGCGATCATTGCCGGCCTATTGTGCTGGTTGATCGCCTCGTTCATGTAGGAGCCGATGCCCGGCAGCCGATAGTCATGATCGCCCAGCGTGAAGGCTTCGTTAACGGTCAGGAAGAACCAGCCGCCGGCCATCGACATCATCGAGTTCCAGACAAGGCCGATCATTGATGCGGGTACTTCGAGCAGGCGGAATTTCTGCCAGCCGTTCAATCTGTGGATCGCGGCCACTTCATGCAACGGCTGGGGAATCGCTCGAAGGCTGCCATGAAAGCTGAAGGTCATGTTCCAGACCTGCGCGGTGAAGATCATCACAACACAGGCGATTTCTAGCCCGATTTCGCGCGTCGGAAAAATGCGGATCATCGCCAATACCACGCCCGGCAAAAATCCCAGCACAGGAATCGCCTGGAGCACATCGAGGGCGGGAATCATCACCTTCTCGGCACGATGGTTGTGGGCGGCCACCGTGCCGTAAACGAGCGTGAAGAGCAGCGAAAGCACATAAGCCGCAAATCCGCGCCCCAGGCTCAAAAGCGTGTACTTCGGTAATGCAAGAAACGACAGGCTGATTTCAACTTTGGGTGTGTACTGGGCCGACACCTGCTTGCCCATCATCACCAGCAGGCCAAGGACTCCCGCGGCAAATGCGAGGAATGCCAGGTCGGCGACGATGCGCGTGGGAGCCTTGAGCGCTTCGCGCACGCGCTTTGTGTAAGTCAGGACCAACGCCATTCGCCGACGCTCCCAGAAATTCCCGAGCCGCGCGTCAGTCTACCGAAGGGCGCGGCCAATGGAAAAGCGCGATCCTCCCGATAAAGTACGAAGCTCGCGGAAGCCACTCGTATGCGTCTCAAAGACAAACGCATCATCGTCACCGGCAGCACGACAGGGATCGGCGAAGCCATCGCGCGCCGATGCGTCGCAGAAGGCGGACGCGTTCTAATTCATGGACTGGAGAACGATCTAGGCCAGAAGGTGGTGGCCGATCTGAAGCAGTCGTCGGCCCTGCACATCGATGATTTGGCCGATGCCGATGCCCCGGCTCGCATCGTTGCTGCTGCTGCAAAAGCTTTTGGAAAGATAGATGCTATCGTCAACAACGCCGCCTGGATCGTTCGCTCGAACCTGGAAACGACCGACTCCGCTTTGTTCGATCGGGCGATGGCCATCAATGTCCGCGCGCCAATGCTGATGATCCGATCGGCCATATCGCATTTGAAAGCCACGCGCGGCTGCGTGCTCAACATCGGCTCAATCAACGGTTACTGCGGCGAAGGCAATCAGCTTGCATACAGCGTTTCCAAGGGCGCGCTGATTACACTGACACGTAACTTGGCCGATGCTCTTGGCGCCGATCAGGTTCGCATCAATCAATTGAATCTTGGCTGGGTGCTGTCACCCAATGAATATGCGCTGAAGATCAAAGAAGGTTTGTCGCCCGATTGGCCTGACCATCCGCCTAAGGCCTTTGCGCCATCCGGGCGGATCATGTCACCCGAGAACATCGCGGCGGCATCCGTTTACTGGCTGAGTGACGAAAGTCGGCCGGTGTCCGGCAGCGTGCTGGAGATCGAGCAGTATCCGGTCATCGGGCGCAATCCGATTAAATAGGAATATCAGAAGCACATGCCAAACCTTGCCGCATTCCCTAAGGCGTATCTCGATGATCTGTGCGTTCATGGCAAGATGACCGTGAGGCAGTGGATCGACCTTGCCTCGACGCTCGACATCGACGGGCTGGAGTTCTACAGCGGCTTTATCGAGCTGCGCGAGCCGTCCTTCTGGCCTGTAGCGCGGAAGATAGCCGACGACAAAGGCCTGACGATTCCGATGTTCTGCTGCTCGCCGGACTTCACACATCCTGATCGCGCATTTCGTCAGCAGCAGATCGATGCCGAGAAACATTGGATTGATATGGCTGCGGCCTTGGGTGGCAGGTTCTGCCGGGTGCTCTCGGGGCAGCGCAGGCCGGAGGTGAGCCAAAAGGACGGGGTCCAATATGCCACGGAATGTATTGAGGCCTGTATTCCCCACGCCCAAGAGCGCGGTATCACGCTCATCATCGAAAATCACTACAAAGACAACTATTGGCAGTACCCTGAATTCGCCCAGAAGATGGACGTGTTCTGCGAGCTCGTCGATCGCATCAGATCGACCGGCTTCGGCGTCAATTACGATCCAAGCAACACCATTCTTGCCGGCGAAGATCCGCTCGAACTGCTTCGGCGTGTGAAGCATCGCGTCGTGACGATGCATGCCAGCGACCGATATCTGGCCGAGGGCACGATCGAAGATTTACGTAAGGAAGAGGACTCGGTTGGATATGCCAAGCGGCTCCGCCACGGTGAAATCGGCAAAGGGCTCAATGACTACGATGCCATTTTCAGTCAGCTCGCAGGCGTCGGTTTCAATGGCTGGATCAGTATCGAAGACGGGGTGAACGGCATCGATGAATTAGCGCGAAGTGCCAAATTCCTGCGGGAGAAAATTGCACGCCACTGGTCGGTGTGAGATGAGTCGCATCCCCTTCAATGAACATTATGGTCTGCCCAGTTTAGCCGCGACGCGATAGCAGAGCGCTTTCCGCGAATGGAGAAAAGCGCTCCGCTGGCGCGTCGCGGCTAAACTAGGCTATCCATTGCTTAAATAATCTGATTGGCGTTCTATTTGGACTTCTGCCCCACATGCTGCGCCTCGAGGCGCGCGCTTTCTTCAGCTTCGATCTGCCGGAGCTTTTCGATTCGGCGAACATGCCGCCCGTCGGCGAACTGCGTACTGAGGAAAATCTCCACGATCTGCCGGCATTGATCTTCGCTGAGCAGATCCACGCCCAGGCATAACACATTGCAATGATTATGTTCACGGGCGATGCGGGCGGTCACCTGGTCGTGTGCGAGGGCGGCGCGAATGCCAAAGACTTTGTTGGCCGCGATCGACATGCCAATGCCGCTGCCATCCAGCAGGATGGCCGTCTCAGCCGTGCCATCGATCACCGCGCGGGATGCAGGAATGGCATAGTCGGGATAGTCCACCGAGGCGCCACTTTCGCAGCCAAAGTCCACGACTTCATGCCCGAGCTTCTTGAGCAAAGGCAAAAGCCGACGCTTGGCTTCGTAACCTCGATGATCGCATGCGACCGCTAATTTCATAAATTGCTCGACAACCTGCCGGCGCACGGCCATCTTAGACGACTACCGCACTTATAAGGCATCCAACGTAACTTGGCTATTAAGTTAGCACACCCATCGCGACGTGTCACGGCTCGGGACATCGAGCCGCAGTTGGGCCACCCGCCTTTGCGTCCGCCACCTGATTCCGCCGATAGGCATGAGCAATTACTGCAAGCCTGGCATCGCGTTGAGAAAGCTCAGCCCAAATTATCGTCTACACGACGATGTCAGAGACTCGTCGCTCGATGAGCGTTCGAAGCTGCCCGGCAAGATCTTTGTAAACGCCGACTTCGCTGCCGATGGGGTCGTCGATATCCCCGTTCGGATCCAGGGTATCGACTTTCGGCCCCACTGAAGGAACCAGCGACAGCACCGCCATCGCATGGTTGCGGCTCATGGTATAGATCTTGTCAGCCTGATGGATCAGCTCGACGGTCAGCGGACGCGACCGGTGAGTCGTCAGATCGATCCCCAGTTCCTTCAGCGCCTCGACCGCCTGCGGCGTAGCCCGAGCGCCGGGCATCGCAAAGCTCCCAGCGGAAATTACGCTGATGCCGCGTTTCTCCAGTTCCTGTTCGTTGCCACCCAGTTTTTCCTTCAGAACCTCGCGGGCGATCGCCTCGGACATGGGCGAACGGCAGGTGTTGCCGCTGCAAACAAACAGAATTGTCGTGCGCAGAAGCCTTTCGATGATGCGCTCGTCGTAAACACCCTGGCGCAGCACCTGATATCCAGCAGGCTCGACCTTGATGATGGTCGACGGCTTAGCATATTTAGTCGGGCCAGCATCGATAATCAGATCGACGCTGTCACCCAAATCATGTGCCAGTCGCTCGGCCGACCATTGCGAGCCGGCCATGTTCGGGCCGGCCGCGGTCATCGCCACCGGACCATGCAGTTGTCCCAGCACATCGGTCGCGACGATGTTGTCGGCACATCGCAGGCTAATCCCCTGCTCGTCAAACAGATCCGACTCCGACAGGTTTAGCCGCGACGCGATTTCCTTTCGGTCGCTGGCACTAACCGGGAAAACCATGGTGACCGGCCCCGGCCAAAGCTTGTGAATCAGCCGATGAGCATATTCGTTGAGCGGCCCCACATAGCGTTGGGCATCGTCAGGCCGAGCAAGATGCAGCGTGAACGGATAAATCGACTGGCCATTGCCTCGGAGTGCTTCAAGTCGCTGGCGCGCCTTCGGATTTGTCAGCACCCCTGCTGCTCCATAGAGCGTCTCGGTGGGCAGTACGACGATGCCCCCCTCCCGAAGCACGCCTCCTGCGCGACGAATCTGCGCTTCGTAGTCGCCGCTGGAAAATATGGAGATGATCTCGCTGGCCATTATCGTTCAATCATATAAGAGGCGAGCAGCAGAAGGGTGTCAAGCCGGGCTGTTTCGATCACTCAAACAGCGGCAACTGCTTCGTGTCCTGCGCGACCGACTCGACTTGCCCATCGGCAAAGTGTGTGACAAGTTTGTCGCCGGGTTTGATTTGCTGTTGGCTCTTAAGAAGGACTTGGCCCTGTTTGCGATAGGTCAGAGTGTAGCCGCGCTCAAGCACGTTGCGCGGGCTGATCGATTCAAGCTGCCGTTCGAGCGCAGTGAGCCTGGCATAGCGACGTTGGAGGTCGAGGCTCGCTGCACGCTCCAGACGATGTGCTTTAGCTTTCAAATCTTCACTACGAAGCTGGAGGACCTGCCTTGGATCGTGACACGCGAGGCGCGCTGCATCGGCGGCTACGCGACGCCCGAATCGGGTGAGGCGCTGGGTCATGCGCGTCTGAAGCGCGACATCGAAGGCGCTGATTCTCTCGCGCAGCGCCTGGAGGAATCTTGGGAATCGCGCGGCAATGTGATCGCTCCGCTCACGCAGCATCGACTGGCTTGAATGCAGCCGGCTTACCATTGCCATCGACAGCGCCCGCTGGCGGTCGTCCAGGAATTGCCGGTAATTATGAACCGCGTCCATTGGCCGGCGGAAGATTTCGTGACGCTCCACGGCACGGAGGGATTGGCGCGCATCCTGGACCATTGCTGCCATCGCCCGCGAAAGTCGCGCGCGGAATTGCTCTATATCGGTGGCCGCTTCCCGCCATTGGGCAATCGCAACCTGCGCAGCTTCAGTAGGCGTATGGGCATGATGATCGGCGACCAGGTCGGCAATGCTGACGTCTACCTCGTGGCCGATGCCGGTGATGATGGGAATCGTCGATGCGGCGATCGCGCGAGCGACGACTTCTTCATTGAAGGCCCACAAGTCTTCCAGCGAACCGCCGCCGCGCGCCAAGAGAATCGCATCGATTTGGAGGCGCGCTGCGAACTTGTTTAGATGCGCCAATGCAGCGGCAATTTTCCCAGCCGCTCCATCTCCTTGTACGGGAACTGCAAAAACCATCAAGCAGATCCACGGACAACGCCGCAGCACTTTGAGCATGTCATGCAGCGCCGCGGCCTGCGCGCTGGTCACCAGCGCAATCTTCCGCGGATATAGCGGCAACGGCTTTTTGCGCTCGGGATCGAAAAGCCCTTCCGATTCAAGCTTCAATCGAAGTTGACGAAACGCCAGCTCCAGCGCGCCCTGCCCGATGGGATGGAGCCAGACCACGTTGAGTTGATAGCGACCGCGCTGTCCGTAAACGCCGATCTTTCCACCGGCCACCAGTTCAATGCCGTCTTCAGGGTCAAATTTCAGGCGTTGAACGTCGCGGTCCCACATCCGGCATTCGATGCAATTGACGGCGTCCTTCAGCGTGAAATAGGCATGGCCCGAGGCGACGTGAATCTTGAAATTACTCACCTGCCCGCGAACGCTGATCATCTGGGGAATTGTGGTAATCAGCGCCCGCGTGATTTTCGCAGTCAGTTCCGTGACGGTGAGCGGCGCTTTTCCATCGACGTGGCCGTCAGAAGGGGCAGCAGGCGGCTTTCCCGCCGATCGCCGGGCCTGCGTTGTGCGCTGATGAAATTCGAAAAAGCTTTCAGCCACCGCCCAAGTATAGCGGATGGCGCTCAGACGCGCGCATGACGCGAGTAAAAGGGATATCGGCCCATGTCTTCGGTCGGCCTTCGCTTCCAGCGCTTGTAGGTCCAGAGCCATTGCTCGGGATGCTGTTTGATCAAATCCTCGCACAGCGTCAGACAACGCTGTGAGAGCTCCTTGACGTCGGCATCGAAATCGCCGCTGCCGGTGCAGCAGACTTCCGGACCGAAGACGATTTTGCCGCGACCGTTGGGCAGCTGCTCCACGTGAGCGAAGATGATTGGCGCGCCCCAGCGAACCGCCATGACAGCCTCTGCGGCCCCGTTGAAAACGGGCAGGCCAAAGAAATCGAGCCAGACTCCGCCGCGGTTGCGCCGGCCATTGACGTCAACGAGCATCCCGACGGCACCGCCCTGCTGGAGCGCGCGGGCCATTCGAATCAGCGCGAAGCGCGGGGCGACGGCGCGATGACCCGAGAGCGTTCGCAGGGCCGTCACGCGCCGCTCGATCGCGGGATTGCGGGTGGGCTCGACGACGATCGTCATCGGCGCGCCCAGCCAGCCCAACGCAAGCGATCCTAATTCCCAGTCGCCCAAATGCATCGAGACTACAATGACGCCTTTGCCCCGCGCCTGAATGCGGCGCAGCAAATCGAGATTCTGGACTTCATACCTCTTCAGGACCTGCTCCTGCGATTTTCCTTTCGCCCAGAACATGCCGAGCACCGCCCGTGCAAAATGGCGGAATGTATTACGGACGATCAGGCGCTTTCGCGCAAGAGGCATCGAGTCGCCAAAGGCAATATTCAGATTTGAATAAGCAACCGCACGATCATGCGGCAACAGCAGATAGGCGCAAGTGCCCAGCAAGTCCCCCAGGCGAAGCAGTAAATCGTAGCTGAGGCGCGGAATGGCAGCCGCGAAGACGGCCAAAGCGCCGGCTTCCATCGTGTAGCGCAGGCGCTTCCAGGCTGACGGTTTCCTGTCTTTCTCGGACACTTGGGCGGACTATAGTGGCGGCAGCCCCCCGCGTAAACGGGGCCAAAGCTCTTCCGAGTCGCCGTGAGAGAAATCCAAATCAGCGTCCGGAAATTAGCCGAAAATTCGTTTCATTCATATCGACTTCGCCAGATTCACAATCGCTGGCGGGTTCAGGGCTGATAAAATTGATTCTCTGTTTGCAGTACCGAAATGCAGGGGATAAGGTCAATTCGTTCAATGAGGGCTCCTGATTTTGTGGGGGCGCAATAGGTCTTTTGCGAGGGATGAAAATGCGCTTTGTTCGATCGATTGCCGCGCTGGCGGCGGTGGCATTATTTGCCTGTGCCGCTCAAGCCAACTCGGTTGAGTATCAATTCAACTCCGTGACCAACGGGGGCGTTGCCCTTACACCCTACCTGGGTAGCACCGCCATGAGCGGTGCGGGCATTATCGGCCAGTATAACTGGACGATCGTCGGCCCCTCGACGCTCGGCCCGGTCGGAATGAACTTCTATACATTCTGCGTTGATATCCCGCAGGATATTGCTGTGAACGGGCAGTACGACTACACGCTGACCGATCCGTCCAACGCTCCCAAGCCGATTTCAACCTACATGAATGGCCCCATGGGCGCAGACAATGCGGCGGCGTTGGGGCGGCTGTGGGCGGCCGATATCGGCAATGTTGTTAACGCGACTTCGGTTGCCAATGAGCTGGAAGCCGCGGCAGCATTCCAAGTGGCAGTCTGGAAAATCACCTACAACGAATCCCCGGATAATGTTAATACGAACGATGCGCTGGATAATCTGACGATCAAGCTCTACACCGCCAATAGCGCGCTTCAGAACCAGATCAACACTGATGCGTTCAACTGGGCTTCGGCGGCCCTGAATTCATCGGGTCCCGGAACGCCGTTGATCGCCCTGTCCAGCACCACTGCTCAGGATCAGATCACCATGGCCCCGACCCCCGCTGCCGCAATCGCGGGATTGGTATTGATGGCTGGAATGTTTGTCTTCCGACTTCGTAAGCGACAACTGATGGCATAAAAACTCCATCGATCGACAATTTTGATGACGGCGGGCCTCCGGGTCCGCCGTTCTCGTTTTATTAACGGAAGGGCCAATTTTATTTTTCGTGCGGACACCTTATTCTTGAGCTATGTCCAGTGCGTTGATGCAGAGCAACCTGCCGTTTCCGGTTCGACGGGGAAAAGTTCGCGATGTTTACGATCTCGGGCAGTCGCTGCTGATTGTCGCGACGGACCGTATCAGCGCCTTCGATGTGATCATGCCTAATGGCATTCCCGACAAGGGGCGCGTGCTCACCGCATTGAGCCTCTTCTGGTTCGGCAAACTCGCCGGCAATTCCGAGAATCATCTGCTGGCCAGCGACATGAAGGATTACCCTTCGATCCTCCAGCCCTTTGCCGAGCAGATTCATGGCAGATCGATGCTGGTGAAAAAGGCGAAGGTTGTCCCGATCGAATGTGTAGCCCGCGGATACCTGGCAGGATCTGGGTGGAAGGAATATCAGGCATCGCAAACGGTCTGCGGCATCAAACTTCCTGCTGGCCTGCGGCAATGCGATCGCCTTCCCGAACCGATCTTCACACCGGCCACAAAGGAAGAAACCGGCCACGACATCAATATCAGTTCCGATCGAGCTGCCGAGCGAGTCGGAAGGGAATTGGCTGCCGAAATGCGCAAGCGCACTTTGAGCCTTTACGCTCAGGCGGCGCAGTATGCGCAGGGGCGGGGGATCATCATTGCGGACACCAAATTTGAATTTGGTCAGCTTCCAGATGGAACCCTGATCTTGATTGATGAAATCCTCACTCCCGACAGCAGCCGATTCTGGCCGGCCGACAGTTACAGCCCCGGCCGGGATCAACCCAGCTTTGATAAACAGTTTGTTCGGAACTGGCTTGAAACCCAGCCTTGGAACAAGACGCCTCCAGCTCCCACCTTGCCCGAGGATGTCGTCCAGGGAACCCGAAAGCGTTATGTCGAGGCCTATGAAAGGCTTACGGGAAAAAGCTGGTCGAACTGATCATCGCTTCTGCGTTTCATTTTAACTTGCTCCGAGTGGGCAAAATTCTTCTTCGAGAACTCTGGACATCGAGTAGAATTAGGCTGCATCATCTGAGCTGGCCAGGGGATGGCTGTCCGTTGCGGAGTCGTAGATGCGTCGAAAAGGGTTTACGCTCGTCGAATTGATGGTGGCGGTCGGCGTGCTCACGCTGCTGGCGGCCATGGCCATGCCGGTTTTGGCCAAGGCGCGTAAGCAGGCGCTTCGCACCCGCATGAAAAGCGACCTGATGGTCCTCTCGCAGGGGCTCGATGCTTATCGTGCCGATCAGCGCGATTATCCGCGCAACATTGCCGGAAAGGACGGCTGGGACATCGAAGGCAGCGAGTTGCTTTGCTGGGCGCTGATCGCCCCGGGATCGGCCGCCGACGATGGCTGCGACGGGCCGGGCTTTCGAATCCGTGGAACCAAGGGGCAGGTGTACGGACCGTACGTCAATCCCGATCTCTTCAAACTTTCTTCATCTGAATATGGCGATCCGGTGATTCTCGATCGCCAGGGCCAGCAGATTTATTACGTGCCCGCCAACCAGGGCGTCGATATCCACGCTCCGGGTGGATTTATCGATGATTACAGCGGCTCGGGGCCGCGCCCGATGTTTGAGCATGCTTACGTCGAGCGATGCCTCTCGCTCACCGCCATGCGTAAGGCGCTCGGTGATCAGAATTCCAATGGGCAAATCGACTTCGATGAAACACCTGCATCGACTGGGTCGTTCCTGCTTTGGAGTGCCGGCCCAAACGGCGCATTTGGTCCCGATCCTGACGATCCCATGCAGCAGCGCAGCGACGACGTGACCAACTTCTGTCAATAAATTCGTTGCTCGCGATCGCGCTGATGTGATTTGGCTTATTACGAATTAGACTTCCATTCATGACGCCATTACAAACTCCCCCGCGCGTTGGGGACCGCATTCCACCCTTCTCCCTGCCGGCCAATACCGCCGCCTCGCTGGGAATGAACCAGTTTGTAGGCAAGCCGCTGGTTCTGATTTTCTATCAGGTTGAGCCAACTGGTAGATTGGTGCAGCAGATGGCTGCGTTCCGCGACGCGCATCGAAGCTTTCAGGATCTTGGCGTGCAGCTGGCCGCCATCGGCACCGAAAGCGTCGAGGAGCAGCGCGCTTTTGCCGATCAGCATAGTCTCCCGTTTCCATTGCTCCACGATCCGCAGGGACGCATGTCAACATTTCATGGCGTCTCTGGGCCAGGCATCCGCAAAGTGCTGTTGATCGCCCCCAGTACTCACATTTGGGCCGTCTTTGAAGGACCGGCCGAAAACATGCTCCCCGAGCGGGTCTTGGCTGAAGCGAAAGCACAACTTCAAAAGGAAGCGCCGCGCATGATCATTCAGCAGGCGCCGGTGCTCCTGGTGCCTGAAGCGATTACACCTGAAATTCAACAGCGCCTTCTTGATGCCTGGGAGCATGAAGGCAACGAAGAATACGGTCACATCTCGATTGTCGATGGCAAGCCGGTTCGAAAACTCGATTATGGCCATAAAATCCGGCGCGATCATTTTCTCAAACCCGGTGGCGAATTGGATGCGATGGTGAAGTCCTGCCTGTCGCGCCGCTTGCTTAAGGAAGTCGAGTTCGCGTTCCATTTTTCCATCACGCGATCAGAAGGGCTGCGCGTCGGCTGTTACGACGCGGGACGCGGCGGCTACTTCCGTATGCACCGCGACAATTCCACGCCTGCCACCGCGCATCGTCGATTCGCGATGTCGCTGCTGCTCAACGACGATTATGAAGGCGGCTATCTCCGCTTTCCTGAGTACGGTCCCCATCTCTACCGGCCGCCTGCGCGCGGAGCGATCATCTTTTCCTGCTCCCTGCTGCACGAGGCAACCGATGTGACTGCCGGCCGGCGGTTCGTCCTGCTCGATTTCTTCTATGGCGAAAAGGAGGTGGCCATTCGCGAAGCCAATCTCCGCCAATTCGGTGAAACCGGCCAAGCCGATCCCGCTCAGCAGCCCGCGCAGCGCCCGCAGTAGACAGGTTGGGGGTTGATGGCTAAGGTTGTTTTCGCTGGGGCTATAGCTCAATTGGGAGAGCGCCGCGTTTGCAACGCGGAGGTTACGAGTTCGAGCCTCGTTAGCTCCATTGCTTCACTTCCTCCGGAGGCCCAATGACCACATCGGCGCCGCCGCCTGATCTCAGCGCAAATCCGTCAGACTTGGAAATTTCCTGCCCGCTCTGTGAATACAACCTGCGCGGCTTATCTG